>NZ_MAYS01000109.1 GCF_001756855.1 Candidatus Erwinia dacicola
CAAAAGTCTGGCACAACGCAGCGACCGGATACCTCGCTCTTAGCCTGTCGACTACCGTGAACCGTTGAGTGCGTCCGACATTAAGAGCGCCGTAGCCTTTTTTAGGATTTCGTTCTCCATTTCAAGGCGTTGTATTTTCTTCCTCGCCTCACGCAGCTCGAGCTGTTCTGGCGTCAGAGGAAGCCCGGCGGGCGTTTTCCCCTGGCGCTCAAGTCGCAGCTTATTCACCCAACGGGGGATAGCCGAATGGCTTACGTTAACTGCCTCTGCGGCCTTAACGTAGGTATAGCCGTGGTCGACAACTAACTTCGCCGCTTCGAGCTTAAATTCTGGCGTGAAATGTTTAGCCATTGGGTCACCTGTGGTGTTGGGAAGGTGAGAATATCACCTTCCGATCAGGTGGCCAGTATCAGTGTGCCACTACAGCGACGATACTCACGTGGTGAGCGGTATCCCAGTGCACTGTGGGGATGCTTATTATTATAATGCTCGAAGGCAACGGCAAGGTTCATCAGAGCCACCTCACGGTTTGGCTTCGGCATCACGCTGATATAGTCCCGTTTTATTGTCTTCACGAAGCTTTCCGCCATTCCGTTGCTCTGCGGGCTCCGCACCGCGGTTGTTCTCTGCTCAAGATTTAGTTGCCTGCTGAACGCTCTGGTTTCTTTCGCCGTATAACATGACCCGTTGTCGCTCAGGAACTCTATCGGCAAGTCAGGCAGTCGGTTGCCGAACCGCTTGCTGACGCTGTTCATCATGCTGTCTTTTACGATATCACTGGTATAGCCTCCATTCGTGGCTATCCAGTCCAGCGCTTCCCGGTCGCAGCAGTCCAGAGTGAACGTGACCCGCAACTTATCGCCGTCATCGCAGTTGAACTCAAAGCCATCTGAGCACCATCGCTGGTCACTTTGCGCCACTGCCACTTTACCGTTATGAGAACGAGGCTCCGCTGCTGCCCCTTTTCTCTCACTCTTCGCTCAGAACATCGCACTTCATTAGCTTATTTCTCCTCTAATTCAACCTGCCATTATCTGTAAGCGTAGAACGCTGGCGCGCAGTTTCCAGTTTGTTGCTAAAAGCTCTTTTATCGTCTGAACAATGCACAGAAATGTGAAAAAATGTCTGCCCAATTAAGCTTTAGCGAGATATATGCTATAAAGACGGACTACTTTGAGACTGAAAAGGAATAATTATGGATGATGCAGATTTAGCTCAGGAACGCGAACAGGCCATCATCACGGCGGCGCTGTCAGCCCGTGAAACCTCTCTGAAAAGCCCAGACGGCATGTGCTTATGGTGCCGCGATGAGCCAGTGGTGGCCAATTCTGCGTTCTGCTCCGCCGACTGCGGTGAGGATTACCTCAAGCACAAGCGCGAGATGAAGCAACGCATTGAGTGAGGATTTTCGCGACGCGATCCTCCGAAATGAAAAGGGCCCTGCACGGTATCCGGCACAGGCCCTGATTTTATTCCCTTCATTAATCTCTCTTTCACGCTTTAATCGACCGCGTAGCTAGGAACGTTGGCATAAAGCTATCGACCACAAAGCGGGGATTCGCTTGTTCATTCTCGATGGTTAGGAGATTGAATCGCCTCTTCTGAGAGCGCCCAACCATGAATGTCAGAACGAACTATCCCTTTGATGCGGCGCTCGTGCGTAGGTTTAAGTATGAAAATGCAGTTTTTGTCGTGTTTTTAACCGGAAAGCCATTTTTCAGGCACACTAATCCGGCTCAGGCATCCGCAACCATCGCTTTTTCTCCATTCCACGCAACCTTTCCGACAGTCATGCCATCGC
>NZ_MAYS01000110.1 GCF_001756855.1 Candidatus Erwinia dacicola
TTCGATCGGTATTGACACCCTCTCATGGTGCCAGACTCTCGGTTTATCGGCGTAACGCCCACGAGGGCGTTGATTTCTCGTCTCGAAAGTTGACCCAATTCCGGAACCTCAGCCAGCAATGCGGCAACGGTCATGGTACCGACACCTTTAATGCTACTCAATCGCGCAGAGAGAGCTTTGAAGTAGCTCCGGATGTGGTTGTTCATATCTTCATGAGTTATTGTTAAATTTGGTGTATGGAGCCATCAGGCAACATCTCAGTCTGATGCTTCCTCTTCCACCTGTTCGCCGTCTTTATACGGCAGGTTGTTGACCATCAGAGTCAACAGCTCGAAACCCTTAAGTCGATTCCAGTTTTTTTGTGCTGACTGGTGACTGGAGCAACTTGAATACCATCGCCAGCGTCGTCGCCCTCAAGCCGCCGTTTTTCGCGACCTTTCGTCAGTTTTTTCATCGCTGCCGGATATTTGTCACTATATTTCGCCAGCACTCCATCGAACGTCTTATTCGCTGAATCCCGCCCCCCGCACAGCACGCGGGGATATAACTCCCCGAGGGAATACTGGCGGCAGCGGGCATCGTTAACTTAAGATACAAAAACTGTCCGAAGATGGCGGGTCAAGATCAGCCACCATGCTGGTGGTGCGCGCCAGCACCCATCAGGCAGCTGAACAGCAGGCATAAAAAAACCGGACACGTTGCCCGGCCTTCATCACGCTGTCGTTTACCTTTACCGTTACGCTTTTGGCTCGCCCATCGCTTTAAGCTTCTTCGATAGATCGCGACGCTCTTTAGAGAGGTCAGCATTTTTGATGATGTAGTCATCTACGCGATCTTCGTAATCGCTGCGCATGCTGGAGATAATCTCTTGGATAGCTTCCACGCTCATGCCAGGTTTGATGTACTCACCTAGGTTATCGAGCAGCAAAACACGCTTCTGGTTATCACGGATTTTCTTTTCGTTATCGTGAATTTCACGTTGCAGCTTGTTCTTACGACGAAACATACGCACGAACTCCAGCACATCCTGAAATGATTGCTTTGCATTTTCCATGAAGACACCTTTCATTTAGGCCTGCTTACACAGGCATCATTGTCGTAGCCATCAGATTAGCGGCGGGTCGCTGCCGATGGCAATTTAAAACTTACATAATCGGATTGGGCCTATCTTACCCTGAAGCGACCCGCCTCGCAGTAAGTTGTTGCTAAATCATTCTATTTTCTCAACGCTAGGCGAATAAGTTCCGATAACCGTTCCAGCTGCCGAACCATTTCTAGGCTGAGCCAGACGTAGCCGTGAATGGGGGTTTCCACCAGTTCATCACTGTCAGACTCGGCTATCAGCTGGCGCAGCTCGCGCGTAATCTCGACCAGTTCTTCAGTGTTTGCCCCAATCTTGTCGGTATTCCCTTCCACGATAGCCCGCGACAGCGCCCGCAGCGTATTTTCGGTCATCTGCTGGGTACGGCGCAGCGCCAAGGCGTTGAGCATAATCAGGTGGCTCTGGCGTGATGCCCACCAAGCATTGAGCTGCAGCTCCAGCGTGCAGACTAGGTTGCGGTTTAGCGTCTGTATCGCTTCAAATACCGAGCGCGGTGTACGCGTTTCTTTACAGGAAGGCTCGATCAGCGCTCGCATCTTAATCACGTTACTGAGCAGGCGCTGTAACGGGCGCGTCAGGCGCGGTTTTTCAACCAGATTCGGGGAGAAACCGGCGTGATAAACCCGCGAGGTTTCCAGTAACAGATCTGACAGCTGAATGCGCCAGTGGGTATAGGCTTTTTGCGGCCAAATGCTGGTAAACAGCAGCGCCAGTAGCGAGCCGAGGATCACATCACCGCCGCGCCACAGGGCGGTGGTCATATCCCCTGGGATCCCGCCGCAGATCACCGCTAGGGTGATGCCAATCAGCAGCGCCATATAAGGCTGCTTGCCGAGCGTCAGAAAGCCGCTGATAAACATGATCGCGGCGCACCATAGCAGCATGGTCGGCAGCGAGATCAGCTCCAGTTTGAGTGCAATCAACCCGGAAATTAAACCGTAAATCGTCCCGCCGATACGCTGGATCGCGCGCGGGAAGACGTTGCCCCAGAACGATATAGGCCCCATCACCACCACCAACGTGATCAGCGGCCAGCTGCCCTCGGGGATCTCCATCAGCCTGACCAGCAGGAAGGTTAGCACGAAAGCCAGCGCAATACGCACGCCGTGCACAGTGCGATAATTACGATAAACGTTGAACTGCAGGGCCGAAATCGGTTTGTCCGGTCGCAAAACAGGCTCCGAAGGATGGGGGACTCTGCGCGCCATGATACCTGAAGTCGAGGTCGGGAAAAGGCGTAGAGCGCCGCTTTTCGGATATTTTTTCATTCATTTGTGGCGAGGTAATAGCAGAAAACACTGAGTTTACCGGGGAGATACATCCCATTAATAATCCATTACCTAGCCAATGATTTTATTAACTTTTCTATAACATAGCCGCAGAGATGCGACCATGGGAAATCAGCCTTACAGCTTACGCTTAATGTAGTCTGAAATGCGCGTGATAACGCCGCCTCTTCTATCGACTTCAGCGCCACCAGCGGGTAGCTGGCTAGCTGCTCGTCGCCTTCAACCAGCTGAATAGTGCCAACCTGCTCGTGCAGCTTAATCGGCGCTTCCAGATCCTTGCAGTCAACATGCCACCTAGCGTGAGGTTGTCGGGCAACTGGAAAAAAGCGCGC
>NZ_MAYS01000111.1 GCF_001756855.1 Candidatus Erwinia dacicola
CGTCCTAAGACTCTACCGCTTAGCCGCGCCACCTGTTTCACTGTTTTATCAATTTTGCATAGTAGAAGCCATCGCCGTCTTCCACCTGCGGAAACACTTGGATACCTGGCTGAGCCAAATCGCCGGTTTCGACCAGGCTTGCATCGCCGTGGCGCAGCAGGAACTGTGCAATCTGCTGATGGTTCTCTTCCTGCATTATCGAGCAAGTGGCGTAGAGCAACGTACCGCCTTTTTTCAGATGCGGCCAGACGGCATCGAGGATCTGCTGCTGTAAAATCGCCAGCTCAGCAATATCGCGGTCTCGACGCAGCCATTTGATATCCGGGTGACGACGAATAACGCCGGTCGCCGAGCAGGGTGCATCCAGCAGAATACGGTCAAACTGCATATCGCCGCACCACTCTGCAGGCGTGCGGCCGTCGCCAAGCTTAACCTCTGCGTGCATGTCGAGGCGTTGCAAATTCTCACTAATTCTTGCCAGACGCTGAGCATCGACGTCAACGGCGATAACATCAGCCTGCGGCGCGGCTTCCAAAATATGCGTTGTTTTGCCGCCGGGAGCAGCGCACAGGTCGAGAATCTTCTCACCGTTTTGCGGATTGAGCAGGGCAATACAGCCCTGAGCCGAAGCATCCTGCACGGTCACCCAGCCCTGGTCAAAACCAGGTAGCTGTCCTACCGCGCACGGTGATTCCAGCCTTACCGCGTCGCTGTGCTGCGGGTGAGCAAATCCGGTTTTCCCACTCTCTGCCAGCAGAGCCAGCCAAGCATCACGGCTGTGATGCTGACGATTCACGCGCAGCCACATGGGTGGGCGCTGATTATTGGCATCAACAATCTGCTGCCACTGCCCGGGCCACGCGCGCTTCAGCCTCTCCAGCAGCCATTTCGGGTGCAGATACTGCTGTTCGCCATCGTTCATCTGCTGGGGCAGTTCCTCCTGCTGGCGCTGGAACTGGCGCAGCACACCGTTGATCAATCCTTTCAGCTGCGGGCGTTTCAGGGCAACTGCCCCCTCCACGGTTTCAGCCAGTGCCGCATGTGAAGGGATGCGGGTAAACAGCAGCTGATAGATGCCAACCATGATCAGGAAGTGAATCGCACGCTGTTTGCCGGTCATCGGGCGTGACATCAGCTTGCTGATAATCCACTCCAGCTGCGGCAGCGTGCGCAGTACGCTGTAGCATAGCTCTTGTAACAGCGCGGCATCTTTCTTGCCTACGGCTTTCTGGGCGGCAGGCAGCACGTTGCTAAGCGACTGCCCCTGTTCGACAACCTTCTCGATAGTCTGAGCGGCAACGCTGCGTAAATTGGTATTTTTTTTCATAGAGGATTCGTATGTAAAACTTCCCAGCAGTGATGCCGGGCAGAGTATCAGGCAATGATATTGCCTAGGGTAAACCATTCGCGGCGGGAATTAAGCAGATCTTGGGCTTTCATCGCTTTCTTGCCTGCGGGCTGGAGTTCTTCAATATTCAGTACACCATCAGCGGTAACCACCTGAATGCCGTGCTTATCGGCCTGCAGGATCTCGCCCGGCTGGTGATGACTGACGGCAGGAAGGGCGCTGGCCTTCCATACATTCACCAGCTGCTCATCAATAATAAAGTAGCTGACTGGCCATGGATTAAAGGCGCGGATGCAGCGCTCCAGCTGCAGCGCTGACAAGGTCCAGTCGAGACGGGCCTCCTCTTTACTCAGCTTCTCTGCATAGCTTACCAGAGCTTCATCCTGCACTTCAGGCTGTGCGCTGCCGTCGGCCAACTGCGCCAGCGTGTTCAACATCCCAGTTGGACCGAGCTGCGCCAGTTTATCATACAGCGTGGCGCTGGTATCGTTCGTTTCAATTGGGCAGGCCAGCTTATGCAGCATATCGCCGGTATCCAGACCCACATCTATTTGCATGATGGTGACGCCGGTTTCGGCATCGCCCGCCCACAGCGAGCGCTGGATCGGTGCGGCGCCACGCCAGCGTGGCAGCAAGGAACCGTGAACATTGATGCAGCCGAAACGAGGCATCTGCAGCACAGCCTTTGGCAGGATCAGGCCATAAGCGACGACCACCATGACATGGGCATTGAGCGCGGCAACTAACTGCTGATTCTCTTCAAGACGCAGGGATTTAGGCTGGAACACCGGGATGTTGTGCTGCTCAGCCAGCTGCTTGACCGGGCTGGCGGTCAGTCTATTTCCGCGGCCGGCAGGGCGGTCGGGCTGAGTGAAAACGCCCACCACCTGATGCCCAGATGACAACAGCGCGTTAAGATGACACGCAGCAAAGTCGGGGGTGCCAGCAAAAATGATTTTTAGCGATTCGGACACGTGATTCCCTTTAGTCAACGAACTTAGTCGCGGGCGCTCTGACGATAGTGTTTTTCCAGCTTCTGACGAATACGCTGACGTTTCATTGGCGACAGGTAATCAATAAACAGTTTACCGACCAGATGATCCATTTCATGCTGGATACAGATCGCCAGCAGCCCATCCGCCTCTAACTCGTAGCTGTTGCCTTCACGGTCCAGCGCCCGGATTTTGATTTTCTCAGAACGCGGTACCAAAGCACGCTGTTCAGGGATCGACAGACAACCTTCTTTAATGCCGGTTCCGCCACTCTCTTCCAGCAGCTCCGGGTTAATCAGCACCAAGCGCTCATCGCGATTTTCAGAAACATCAATCACTATAATCCGCTGATGGATATCAACCTGTGTCGCTGCCAGACCGATGCCTTCTTCGGCATACATGGTTTCAAACATATCGTCTATGATACGCTGAATATCAGCATTTACTTCTTTAACGGGTTTCGCAACGATGCGCAGGCGCTCGTCAGGAAAATGTAATACCTGCAAAACGTGCATAACTTTCCAGATCTGTATTCAAGGGATGAAGTTTTAATCATCTTATTGTAGACATTTCACGCGGCGATTGACAGCATTCATGGCAGGTAACCTTCAGGGGAAAGGGGAGAGAATAATGTCACTAAACGGCGTCTCAACCTGC
>NZ_MAYS01000112.1 GCF_001756855.1 Candidatus Erwinia dacicola
GGCACTACGCGATGTATGTGGAGCAAGCAGCCGCCAGCGGCGGCCAGTGATTATTTATATAAATCTATTTTTATAAGGTGTGACAGATGAAATTCCGATCTCGTTTGCTTGTTTTTCTGCCCCTGCTTTTCCCCGCCCTTTGCCTGGCTGACTTTTCTGGCCGTGTTGTTCAGGTCGTCGATGGTGATACTGTCCAGGTACTCACCGACGGCAAAATGATGAAAGTTCGCCTTAACGGTATCGATGCCCCGGAATCGGGGCAACCGTTCGGCCAGCGCTCGAAGCAAAACTTGTTAAAGCTAGCCGTCCAGAAACAGACGGAGGTCATAGCCAACAATACAGATCGTTATGGCCGCTGGCTGGGAACATTGATGATTGGCGGTATCAATATCAACGCAGAGCAGGTTAAAGCGGGTATGGCGTGGGCTTACCGCTATCATGGCCGTGCCAGTGACGAAACAATGCTACGCCTTGAAGAAGAAGCCAGACGCCATAGAATCGGGCTGTGGTCGTCACCTGATCCAGTGGAGCCGTGGAAGTGGCGCAAACAGAATAAATAGGATTATATTTTTATATAATTCTGATATGGTAAGGTTAATTTTTAGACGGACGAGGGACTTATGATATTCGCTAAATTTCAGTCACTGACCCATAAGATAGACACTATGGTTATTCGTGACATTAAACGGGAAATGCCGTTGAAATACTGGTCATTCAAAGTGGCGGAATGGATCGCCAGAATCGGAACGATTGGTTTTGTACTCACTTTTATCACGTATTTTGGATTCGGCCTCATGATGCAGTATTACGGCCAAAACCTGCCGGAATCGTTTACTGAGGGATGCGCTCAAGCCATCGTTGCATTGATAGCTATTGCCCTGGTCGGCCTCCTGGTCAGAGGCGGATTGTACGTCGATCTGGAAAAAAGAATACTGGATAAGTGGCAGAGCTACGTTCAGTGACGGTATCACCCGGCCAGTGGCCGGGATACCGGGTGACTTAATGATGTTTTTTCCAGAATTCCTGGTACGCCTCGAACAGCTCCCCATGTTTCATATCATTGGCCGCAGCAATGGAGCGGAACTCACGTTTCAGCTCCATATCAATGTATAAGTTAAGCTGTGCCTTACGGCCATCAGCACTTTTCCGGGTAGGATTAAAGCCGTGTTCCGTATCCGCCTGGCTTGGCGGCTCACCTTTAGTATTGCGCGGTTTTGCTGGGACGTTCGCCATAATATCACCTCACAGATAAATATAATTATATTATTATACACTACTGCGTAAGCGTTGTCAGTCGGTCGATCACACCCTGCACAACATCATCAGCTTTCTGCCGTGGGCCAGGGAAAGGCGACTCCGTAAGAGCAAGCCCTTTATCCTGCGCCTGGCTGAACGATGTCAGAAAAGGAATAGCGCCCGGAATGACGGGAACGCCGCAGGGTTGCAGGTATTCCAGCGCCGCACGATATTCACTCTCACTTTCACTTACCCCCGCAAACACCACCGCCATTTTATCTGTCGAATGTCCTTTGTTACGCAGCGCGTTTACTGTCGTAACGGTCGTTCGTAGAACGTCTACGCTAAACCCTGTCGGCAGTACCAGCAAATCGACAATATCAATTAGGCTGAGTAACGATTTCGTGGCATACGCCGCACTGTCGATGACAATCAAATCCCATTGCCCGGATTCAATCTGTTTCTTCGCCTGTGAAACCGTCCCGCATCCCTGAATTGTCACCGGAGGTTCAAAACCATTCCGCAACCGACGTTGCCCCCAGTCCAGGAAAGACCCCTGATTGATATCCATATCCAGCCCAAGAACCCCCCATCCCGCCTTTGTATACTCGGTAGCTATAGCCCGTGACATCGAGGACTTTTTCACCCCGCCTTTCCCGTTAGCCAGTGCAATAACAGCGGTCATAAAACCCACTATTAAAATATTTTTATAGAAAAATATAGATTTAGTTTGAGTGTAGCGCAGCCACACAAAAGAGTAAATATAAACCTATAACAATATAATTATAGGTTTATATATTTTTTTTATTCTGTCGCCATAAGCTCACACCGACACTCACCGCAAAGCAATACAGCGGAGGGTTTCGCCCATGCGTTCAGCCCACATTCCGGGCAGGTAAATTTCATGCGGGTGCCAGTACCCTTTACTGGCGGTTTGATCATGACGCTGAGATCGTCATCGTCTGGAATGAGTTCCTGGCGGGATTTGCTGACGGTCAGTGATAGCTGATTAATAAGGTCAGTATCGTTTTCATCGGTGACGGCCAGCCAGTCATCGAGGATATCGCTGTTAATCTTTGAGGTAACAATTGCTCCGTCAGACCAGCGGTCATACCAGGAGATAGAGAAGCCATTTTTAAGCAGGTCATACACGGCTTTCTGAAAGCGGCCACCACGGATAATGTAGTGCGTCATCTGCTGCCCGTTCTTTTTCCCGCCAGGTAAGCCGGTATTTGATGGCATAAGCCCGACTTCCTCCATCTTCGCGCCCCATACACGATCATGATAGCCGCCCCGGCATTTTTTAACCGGGGCGTAATGCTGCCACACATGCACCATTTCATGTACCAGTGTTGACAGGGTATCGGCCAGCGAACGGCCACCGAAGTAATCAGGATTCATCGCCAGCTCCGATACGCTGGATTCCCCTGTGAAGCGTTCAGGCGCGAAATAACCAAAGGTGTTACGACCGCGCTGTAACGTAATCAGCAGATCCGGCAGAGCCTTATCAAAGAGGGAAAGATTGAACCAGTCATAAGCCTGTTGAAGCTCACTGTATGCCTTAATTGCGGGTTTGATATCGGACATAACACTATCTCCATATGAATTGTATTGCACAATACAATTGTAGGGTTTGGCGGCAATCCACACCGTGACCGAAGCCATATTATTATATAATTATAGAAAAATAGAAAGTGATGTTATCGACGGTTCGTAGGGAAATGCGGGGGAAATGGAAAGATGTTAAATTTGTTAACGCTCTCCGTATTTTTAACAAAATTTTAACTATAGAATGTCGGCCAGTTTGACCGGAAATCACATAAGCAAATGACGCCTTGAAGCGAGAAAACCGCCCTAATCGCTATTTGTTATATAGAAATCGTGGATTTAACATAAAAGGCATTTGGCGAACCAAATTTTGACATAAATCAGAAAAATCAGCCCCCACTGCACAGCGGCGATATGTGCAATGTATTGCGGCCATTGCAGTCACAGCCTGAGAAATTTTCTGGGAAATAGAAATAACTTCAATGATATTATATATAAAGAAAAGCTTCGGGAAACCGAGGTAAAGTTCAGGAGTCATAGAACCCCGAACTGCTTCACGGAGCATCACATAGCAATCCCCAATCCCTGAGGTAACTATGTGGACTTTACGGAATATCAAGAAGAAATAATCGAAGATGTAAAATCTTGCCTTGAAAGCTTACAAGTCCAACCCATCTTATTCATGGGTGCAGGAATTTCGCAACGATATATAAAAGCGCCTGACTGGGAAGGTCTACTGAAGCAACTTGCGGAAATCTGCCCTTTGATCAAACGCCCTTATGGTTACTACAGCCAAACAAAGGGTGATAACAAGCCATTGATTGCTAGTGATTTTTGCGACTATTATGCCGAGTGGGCTTGGGATGAAGGCAAGAATCGCTATCCAGAAAAATACTTTGAAGGAACGACTTCAAAAGATATTTATCTTAAGCATGAAATTGCATCCCTCCTGAATAAATTATCAAACTCTGTTGATTTCTCGAATATGGAATATACAGAGGAGATTCAGAAGTTAAGGAAGGTAAAACCACATGCAATTATCACAACAAATTACGACGACACAATAGAAAAAATATTTGATAACTATCAGGCAATAGTAGGCCATAACGTTGTTAAAGTAAATTATTCGTCTTATGGCGAAATTATGAAAATTCATGGTAGTAGTCATGAAGTTGAAAGTATTGTTATTACAAATGAAGATTATATTGATTTTTATAAGCGTAAGAAATACATCAGTGCTAAGTTGCTAACTTATTTTGCTGAACACCCTTTATTTTTCTTTGGGTACAGCATCAATGATGAAAATATAAAGGCGATTCTCTCTGATATAGATGAAATCATAGCGCCTAATAATGCATTGATTCCAAATATTTATCTTGTGTCCTTTAGTAAGAATTGCGAGGCCACTGGTTCTCATCAGAAGGAATTGTTAATCGGTGTTGGTGACAATAAAAGCATTCGAATCAAGGTGATATACGTGAATAATTTTGGCTGGGTTTTTGATGCGTTGTCATCTAATACACCAGAAATTAGCGTTAATCCAAAGCTTGTGCGTGCATTCTTAGCCAGAACTTACACTTTTGCATCAGAATCTCTTGTAAAACAGGAGCTTCCATACGATTTTGAGATATTCCGTGATATTGCAGAACATGATGATGCATTAGCAAAAATGTATGGTATTGCTGAACTCAATAATGGGCAGGCTCTAAATGCTAGTTTCCCATATACAATGTCTGATCTGGCTAGGATTCTCGACATGGGGTCATGGCACTATGTTAATCAAGAATTTGAAAAATTAAGAAAACTAACCGACTTCAATATTAAAGCATCAGACAACAATTATCATGTTTTCATAAAATCGGGAAAGAGTGGTGTCGGTAAATATTCATCTGAGGCACTTGATTTATTGCGGAAGTTGATAAGCGGGGATACTTTTGAGTTAAATCCATAATTAACTATGATGCGTACAGTGACGTGATTCTAAATAGGCCGCTACGGGAGAAGTTTTTGCAGCGGCCTTTTCAACACATAAACATTTTTAACGAGCCACTGATTCGACAATTCTAATGAGACTTGACAAAATTTTGGGACTGACCGGATATAAAAGAGCAGTCCCGGAGGACTGGATATTCAGTACAGTGCAATGACAGGTTTCTTGATACCGCAGGCGTGAGCGTAGCGGGTCAGTGTGTCGATGCTGGCTTTGGTGATGTTGTTTTCCAGGCGGGAAATAACCGGAGGTGTAACCCCCATGCGTTCAGCAACCTGCGCTTTTGTCAGGTTGTCATGTTTACGCCATTCCGCAAGTAGCTCTCTGAGCTTCTCCTTGCGTTCTTCTTCCTGCCATGCAGCGCGATATTCATCGTCCTGCATCCACTCGTTATGCAGTTCTTTATGGCTTACCAGTTTCATTAAGTACCTCCGCTAACCGCTTTTTGGCGAGATCAATTTCTTTCGCTGGCGTTTTCTGTGACTTCTTGATGAAAACCCGGAGCATGATGATGGTATTGCCTTTGTGGTATACCCAGATACCCCTGGCTATGTCCGTCCCCATCGTGCGGATCTCAAAAAGTCCATCGCCCAGGGGTTTAGTGTCCGGCTCCCGCAGTAATCGGGCGTCAAACTCCAGTTTGCCGATGAGACGGTCAAACTTCACCCTGATTTTTACGGGTAATGCTGTGGCTTCTTCCCTGGCTTCAGGGTGATAAACGACGCTAAACATATGACCTCCCATTTCCATTAACATTAACCTATAGGCTAATTTCAGGCAAGCTAAAATTAACCTGTAAGCTAATATTGTTGGCAGTTATCGCGGCTACCCGGTCACTACCCTGTTAGCGTGAGTTTTCGTTCCACTGAGGAACGGGGATTGATGCGCGTCAGCGCATGTAAGGCGGCAGGATGAAATGACAGGTAGCACTGAGGGTTAGCCGCCGATACCAATGAGGGATCGAAAGGGATCGCCTATCCATCCCCTCACCCTGCAAAGCCATACTCCACTAAAAGCGGCTCAGAGGCTTCTGTGCGCGGTCGGAGTGGTCACAACAAGGCGAAGCCGCAGTTGGGGCGTATCTCCGCGTTAGCGGGTCGTGAGAGCCGCTTACAAGCGTGTTAGTAAATGGTTCAGCGATATTTGCTGACGCATCCGGCGTGGCCGGATTTGTCCAATCCCTCGACGGCTAACAGACGAGCTGTTAGCCCTCTCACGATTCCGTTCTGAATGCCCCGCGCTTTAGCGTGGGGAGCTACTTTTGAGGCGCTCGCGCCGATGTTGTTCGGTTATCCACTTTTTAAAGGGGATAACAGTAATGTCTTTTATTTTTTGGTTTATCTTTTAATACGTAAGTAATTAAAAGATAAACCAAAAGAGTAATTGCGCCATATCATTTGCACTTCATTATCACTTACCCACAAGCTATACAGCAGTTGTGGGGGGCTACGCCGGAACCGCCGAAAAATCCGTCATTCCGATAGGAGGGATGGTTTGGATTTCGGAAATTATTGTACGTTAAGGCTGTTTTTTGTACTGAGGTTTATTGCAGACGTGCAGAATCCCCGCTAGCTAAGGCGGTAGTTTGTGGAGGTCAGGCAAAGGTTGGTGAGTAGTATTCCTGTTTGCGCTGGCGAGCTGCGTCACGCCTCGCTTTCATCCTGGCTAATCCGGCTGCGGCCTTGCGCGTCCAGTTTTCAACTTTGATAGCGATTAACCGGACATCCCCGGAGGATATGATTTCTTCCGGGTTGGCCTTAAGCAGCCTGGCGCGTTCCCGGTAAACCTGTTTTAGCGGGATGCCGAGAATGGCGAAGAAATCCTCTGTAACCTCGATGTGCTTGCAAGCGCAACGGGCATCATAGGGGTTGAAAGGGGCTTTTTCCGAGATGATGGCATTGAGCCAGGAGAGGCGATCACATCCCCGGCTGGCACGAGAAATCGACTTGTGACCCGCATCACTGCGCGTCGTCAGCCCGGCGCGTTCGGCCAACGTTTCAAGGTTATGTATGGTTTGCCAGTCCCTTAAATCCAGATCGTCAAGGATGGCCAACATCAGCTCGCAAAGAGCCTCTAGCCCGAACTTGTTCGCTTCATTGACCCAATACTTATTGTGCCGGATGCGGCGCCGAAGTTCGTTTTTGATTTTGATACGCCCGGCTTCGGTCGCTAGCGACTTAATCCACCGATTGAGGAACCGGCGACGCTTGCGCGAGGCAACGTTATAACAGGGGCTTTGCTTTGCGACGCCCGTAGGTGATACGGACGATTTGAGAGAGAGACTCTTATCAGTCACACCCGCCCGCACTTATGGCGAGTCTGAGGGGTTGTGTTAGGTTATGCATTTGCTATAATCCTTCACAGGCCAGCGCCTGCTTTTGGACCCCCTGATCTCTGTCTCTCCCGCCAAGTTGAAGCAGATTTCAGGGGGTTTTTGCATTCAGGGGTTGAGCTTTCGCTTCACCCCCATCCCTGGACGCTATTACCGGGAACGTCCCACCCGCATGAATACTGTAAACGTCGGTAAATTACCACGACGTTACATTAGGATCAATTATCTCGCCAAAGATTCCGCAAAAAACCACTCTATTTTATTACCAAAAATCATAAAGTTGTATGAATCTCAATAACATTGAGACTATAAATATAGATCATCCTCCCATCGTTACCCTATCTATTTAAAACACGTAACCCCTGATTTTTACGCAAATTTTTTGTGTAGAAATCAGGGGTTGGACAAGCGAAGCGCGGCAGGGTTACGGGCGATGTTTCAGGCATTCAGTGAGCTGAACGACCAGCTTTCTTGCGTCATCAAGCTGTTCAGCCATTTTTCGAGCCTCGTCAGCAATGCTTCCGTTTGTTGGCTGTTTTCCATTCTTGTGCATTTCCAGCAATATTTTTGCAGTGACATCATTCGCTGTATAAAAATAATACTCTGGATATCCCAAAACATCTGCAATCTTCTGCACCAAGCTAAAAGGCGGCTCGGTTCGA
The DNA here is from genome assembly GCF_001756855.1 of Candidatus Erwinia dacicola. Taxonomy (GTDB): domain Bacteria; phylum Pseudomonadota; class Gammaproteobacteria; order Enterobacterales; family Enterobacteriaceae; genus Erwinia; species Erwinia dacicola. The sequence continues at coordinate 7,769 of NZ_MAYS01000112.1, forward strand.
CCTATCTCATAACTTGATAGACGGGAACGTGTGCTAACCCCTTCAATTCCAATCAATTCTGATAATTTTTCTTGAGATAGTCCTACTGCTTTCCGGGCTTCTTTTAATCGCTTAGGCACCATATTTACCCCCCCTTTTTGGGAAGGCTCATCTTACAAGTCACAAATCGCTCAAATGTTGTGATATTGAGTGATGGTTGATTTTGAGTGATTTAATGTTATTATCATTAGCAGTTCTTGATGTTGACACCCCGAAATGACTGTATAAAATACCAGCTGTAAATTTATACAGTTAAGCTATGAGTACGCGCTCTAAGTTCCGCCAACTTAGGACGGCGGAAAATGGGGGCTTGTGCCCATTAGGGAGGATCTTATGTATGAATGGTACGTTTTATACTGCAATAATCAGGATGTTGAACGCATCACCCGAAGAGTCGAGGGACTGGATGTCGAGGTGTTTTGCCCCCGCTATATCAAAGTAACGCCACGAAAGGATTGCCGGGCGGTACGTCAGGAAGAGAAGGTGTTGTTTCCGAATTATCTTTTCCTCTGCTTTGACGTCAACATAACGCATACATCGACAATCACATCCATTCCGGGCGCTCATGGTTTTGTCAGCTTCGGTTCAACACCCTGCACCGTCCCCAAATCAGTGATAACAGCGATTGAATGCGCCCGTCTGATGGCGCTCAATCCTGATGGAGATGCTATCGAGTGCCGAAATATCGCCCCGGATTTGCTGGCAAAAATTCAAGAACTCTCCCTGATAAGGTCTCCGCTCCAACGCTAGGTAGCCTTTTCAAAACTACTCCAGAACCAATAGCACTAACCACAACCTGACCTCCCTTGCACCGCAGGCTTCATAAGCTGCGGTGCTTTTTTCATAGGAGTTTTTACCTCATGCCGAAAAGCGTACCAGGCAAATCAAGCACGGCTGTTATTTACATCGGGCAAAAGCGCTATCAGGAGTTAGCAAAGCAAGCCCGTGAAATCAGCTACCTGTCTGAATCAAATATCCGGCCAAGCACCTTTCTCCAGTTCCTGATGGATGAATTTGGTGAGCAAGCCCGTACTGAGCTGCTCCGGCAGCTACTCGCAGAGAAACAAAAGGAGTAATGCAATGAGAAAACCCACCTATAACGTGTACGTCACGCAGGAAACCCAGCCCGACGAGAACGGCGAAAAAAATACGTACTGGACGAAAGTCGGTGCGGCCTTCGCACACAACGGCAAGTCGGGGCTGAACATCATGATCACGCCCGGTATTTCCGTTTCCGGCAAGCTGGTACTCCTCGAACCTAAAGATGACGCAGCGCCGCAGGCTGCTCCTGTCAGTTAAAACAGGGAGACAGCACAATGAATCGAGACAATCCCAATGCCTGGCTTGCGTTCGCTGGCTGGTTGTTCGTTCTGTTCATCATCTGGCTGATCACCATTTTTTTGTTCTGAGGTTGCCATGCTTTCCACCACTGCTTTTCTGGCGGTGGCTATGCAGTGTGCCGCCACCGTTCACCCTTCTACGTCCCTCGATGTGGCAAGGGTGGAGTCCGGTTATAACCCCTACGCCATCGCTGAGATCGTGCCTAAGCCCGAACGAAAACCCGGCGATAAAGGCTTTATTACTCACATGCCAAAAAGTAAGGAGGATGCAGTCAGCATCACTAATCAGATTGAGGCGAAAGGTCGCCGCTACTCTGTTGGCCTGATGCAGATAACCAGCACCAATTTTAAGCGTTACGGCGTCACCGCTACTGACCTTTTCAATCCCTGCATCAATCTTTCCGTCTACGAAAAAATCATCACCGACTGCTACCAGCGGGGCGGCACCCTGAAAAGGGCGTTGAGCTGCTACTACTCCGGCAATTTCAGTACCGGACAACAGCAGGAACCCGCTTTTTCAAAGACGAGCTATGTGCAGCGGATTGGCTACTCCCCGGCGGATACCCGCTATGCCGTTCCCGGCACCCGCGATGATATCGCAACCCCAGCGGCCACCCTGAAAGCTACACCAGTGGATGCGCCGCCGCGCCCGCGCGTGGTGTGGCCGGGGGCGATCGTTCGCGGCGTTCCGGCTCAACTCCGCCAGAAAAAGGCGGCCACCGTCTATTACCCCGCGCAGGTTGTGCGCGGAAATCGCGATGTAACAACGAAAGAGGAAGAAAAATGAAACTTTTCAGTAAGGTAACGGAATTAATCAGCCATGCATCTGCTTATGTTCTGGCTCCGGCCATAAGCGTTTTTTCTGCCAGTCCGGCTTTCGCTGATGGTTTTAGCCGGGCAAATACCATCATGGAGAAGGTATCCAGCGGGCTGCATGGTCTGGCGGCCATCACGATCACCGTGGCCGTAATCTGGATTGGTTACAAGACCCTGTGGAAAGGTGAAAGCCTGTCACAGTGCGGCTACATCATCATTGGCGGTATTTTAATTGGCGGAGGCAGTGAAATCGGCGCTCTGCTGATGAGCTAAGAGGCTGAATATATGGCAAAGCTGCTCAAGGCAATGAAACGCCCGGCGGCGCTGTGGGGGGTGCCTATGGTGCCCCTGCTGGCTGTCACGGGTGTAACCATCATCGTTGCTATCTGGACTTCTCCCGTTCTTCTGGCTCTGCTCCCGGTAGAGTTCTTTCTGATGAAATCACTTACTCGTAAAGAACCTATGCGGTTCAACCTGATAGCCGTATGGCTGAGAGTAAGGGGAAGCCCAATAGCAAATCGTTTATTTGGCGCAACAACATTCATGCCCGTTGAGCATGAGGCTGTTGATATCAAGGAGTTTATAGACGCCATGAAACTAAATCAGTGTGCCACCATCAAGAAGTACATCCCATACTCATCGCACATTCATCAGCATGTGGTTCGTTCCCCTAAGAGCGATCTGTACTGCACCTGGGAATTGATGGGAACGCCGTTCGACTGCGAGTCTGACGAATCGCTCCAGTTCGGGACGAACCAGTTACACGGGTTAATCCGCTCATTCGAAGGTATGCCCGTTACTTTCTATATCCATAACGACCGTAATACATTTACCGACAATCTTCATAAAGATTCCGGCAACCCGTATGCAGATGAAGTTAGCCGTCTTTACTACGCTTCTGTCGGTTTGTTCCGGCGCAACCGCCTGTTCCTGACGGTCTGCTATCGCCCGTTTGTCAGCCTTGAAAAAGCAGAACGCAAACGGATGAAAGACAGCCAGAAACTAAAGGAGCTGGACGGTGCTTTGCTGGAAATGCTGGAAATAAAAAGCACGCTCGATACCGCGCTGTCGCGCTATGGTGCGCGGCCTCTCGGTACGTTTACCGAAGGAAGCGCGGTGTTTTCGTCGCAACTGGCTTTCTATGAATATCTGTTAACGCACCAGTGGCGAAAGGTGCGCGTCACCCGCACCCCGGCCTATGACGTGATGGGAGCGGCGGCGTTGTTCTTTTCGGCTGAATCCGGGCAGATAAACCACGCCAACGGTACGTAATATTTCCGGGGGCTGGAGGTTAAAGAGTTCTCCGAAGAAACCGCCACGGGAATGATGGACTCCCTTCTTTATGCGCCCTGCGATTACGTGATCACGCAGTCTTACACCTGCATGTCACGCGAGGAAGCGAAAAAGGCCATTAAGCGTACCCGTCGCCTTTTGATGAGTGCCGACGACGATGCTGTTTCCCAGCGGCTGGATCTGGATGTGGCTCTTGACCTGCTGACATCGGGGAAAATCGCTTACGGAAAGCACCATTTTTCCATCATGGTGTATTCCCCGTCGCTGGAAAGCCTGGTTGCTGATACTAACGAAATCAGTAACGCGCTGAACAACATCGGAATAACGCCTGTTCCGGCAGAAATATCGCTTTCAGCGGCATATATGGCGCAACTGCCAGGCAACTACAATCTGCGGCCACGTAAAGGGGAGCTGAGTAGCCAGAACTTTGTGGAGCTGGCCGCACTCCATAATTTCTATCCGGGCAAGCGCGATAAAGCCCCCTGGGGGGATGCGATGGCTTTACTGCGCACCCCGTCAGGCGATGGCTACTATATCAACCTGCATAACACACTGGCAGATAAGGACGAATTCAACGAGAAGAACCCGGCCAGTACCTGCATCCTCGGCACGAACGGTTCGGGTAAAACCATGTTGATGACGTTCTTTGAGATCATGCAGCAGAAATACGGGCGCGAGGATAGCTTCTCCCCGGATGCCAAAACCAAACGGCTGACAACCGTTTACCTCGATAAAGACCGGGGCGCAGAGATGAACATCCGGGCGCTGGGTGGCCGTTACTATCGGGTTATCAGTGGTGAGTCTACAGGGTGGAACCCGTTCTCGTTGCCAGCAACCAAACGCAATATCAATTTCATCAAGCAACTGATGAAAATCCTTTGTACCCGCAACGGCTCGACGATCTCCCCACGCGATGAACGCCGTCTGAGTGATGCGGTCAATGCTGTGATGAATGACGAGCCGCAATATCGCGTCTACGGCATTACCCGAATGCTGGAAAATTTACCTGAGCCGGCTACGAAAGAAGCCCAGGAAAACGGCCTTAGCATTCGGTTGTCACAGTGGGCGCAGGGCGGTGAGTTCGGCTGGGTGTTTGATAACGAGTCTGACACGTTCGATATCAGCAACTGCGATAACTTCGGCATAGACGGAACGGAGTTCCTGGACGACGCAAGCGTATGTGCGCCAATCTCGTTTTATCTGCTGTACCGCATTACCAGCCTGCTTGACGGGCGACGCCTGGTCATTTTCATGGATGAATTCTGGAAGTGGTTACGCGACCCGGTGTTTAAGGACTTTGCTTATAACAAGCTGAAAACCATCCGTAAGCTGAACGGGATGCTGGTTGTCGGTACTCAATCCCCGGCAGAGATCATCAAAGATGATATCGCCCCGGCAGTGATTGAGCAGTGCGGGACACAGATTCTGGCGGCGAACCCCAACGCCGACCGCGCACACTATGTTGACGGCATGAAGTTTGAACCGGAAGTGTTCGACGTGGTGAAAGGGCTTGACCCGCAAGCCCGCCAGTATGTTGTGGTGAAAAATCAGTTCAAGCGCGGCGATACTAAACGTTTTGCCGCTCGCGTCACGCTCGACCTGTCGGGTATCGGCAGATACACCAAAGTCATGAGCGGCGATGCCCCCAACCTCGAAATATTCGAATCGATCTACCGGGAAGGAATGCAGCCTCATGAATGGCTCGATACCTACCTGGCTAAAGCGCTCTGACCCAAAGGATATATACGATGAAAACTCGCTTTCGTACTCTTATTCTGGCTTGCGTAATTGCAAGCCCACTGGCTCATGCTGGTATTCCCGTCGCTGTTGATGCTGACCCTATGCGGGACGTGCAGTGGGCGCAGGAGTTAAAACGCTGGATGGAAACGGCCAGACACTACCAGTCACAAATACAGGCATATAAAGACCAACTGGCGACGGCCACTGGCGTTCGTGATATTGCTGATTTTGTTGACCAGGCCAAAGGCCTGAAAGCTGACCTTGAAAAACTGCGTAAGCCCGGACAGGCACTGAATGACTTGCTTCTCTCCGGCGGTTCCTCCGGGCAGTTCGATGCGTTGTACGAGAAGTATAAAATTTTCGACACCTGCAACACTGCGCAATCGGGGAGTTATGCCAACGTATGCAAGCAACAGGTCATCAACAAGGCTATCCAGCTTGAGCAAACCGACGAGGTTCAGAACCAGGTAAGCCAGACCCTGGGGGAAATAAACAGTCTCTCCAACAGGGTAGCGTTAGCCAAAGATTCGAAAGAATCTCAAGACCTTGCAAACAGTATTCAGCTAAAATCTGTCATGCTGAACACGCTTACCACCCAATGGGAAATGAGCGTGAAAGCAGCAGAGAAGCGCGAAAATGCGCTTGAAGCGGAGCGTGTTAAGCAGTGGAATCAGCAGCAGTTAAACGCGCCAACTGCTGACCTTAATAATTTATGAGGTGTTTATGTTATCAAAAAAATTATTTTAATTTCGACGCTCACCCTGTGCTTTTCTATTGTTGGATGCAAAGAGGAAGCTAAAACAACAAAATGGTATAGGGATCACCCTGACGAATTAAAACTAGTTTATGAAAAGTGCCAAAAGAGTGGTGACGCTTCTGAAAATTGCAAGAATGCAAATGAAGCCCATTATCAAATCAAGCAACTAAACGCACCAACTCCAGACTTAAATAATTTAGAGGAGTAATATATGAGTGGCGGTCTTTTTGTTGGGGTTGAGAAATACCTGATAGGAGGAATTACAGACGCCACAAAGGGATTGATGATGTCGTACTCTTCTATGATGATGGGGCTGGCAGCAGCGTCAGCTACCATCTACATCATGTGGCGTGGATACCAGACTTTGGCTGGTAAGCTATCTACGCCGATGGAAGACACGATGTGGGACATCATGAGGATGGCGATCATCCTGTCCTTTGTGGCTAATTTAGGCGGCTACCTCGATGGCGTTATTGATGCCATAAACGGAATAAAGGAGGGTTTTTCTGGTAGTGATAATATATGGCAGTTATTAGACACCCTATGGAATAAGGCTAAAGTGTTAGGGAAAACGCTACATGACATGGATAATTCTACATATGTAAAAGATGAGGGAATGACTGCTCAATTTTGTGTATGGCTTGGAATATTCGCACTTATGATTCTAGCGGGCTTTGTTTCAATGGTTGCCGAAGTAATGATTCTACTATTAGGAATAACCGCACCTATTTTCATATTCTGCCTTATGTATGGTTTCCTCCGCCCCATGTTCAACAACTGGTTGCAAAATATATTTGCAGGAATATTAACAATTCTATTTGCCGCTCTCTCATTGAGAATTGTAGTGAATTACTTGAATCTCGTTCTTAATAAGGCGACGAAGGTAGCAGACAGTTCAACAATTGTTGAACTTGGTGCTCAAGTCTGCCTTGCAGGTATTTTCGCTGCAATACTGGTGTATATTTCCGCTAAGGTAGCCGCAGCTCTGGCCGGGGCAAGGGCTACCGTATCCATGCAGGGGCTGGCCGCTGTAGGTATCGGTGCTGCTGCTTTTGGTGCCGGGAAGCTGGCCGTGGGAGCAGTTAAAGAAACCAAACGTTCCGCCCAGGACAACATTCAGGGCTGGAAGGATGCGAATGCAGGTAAGCCCGGCAAGCCCGGAGGTGAGTTAGGCTATAACGCATCTAAAGCGCGGAAGTACGCGATTGAGCAGATGATAGCCCGGAACGAAGCGCGGAGGCTGGCACAGCCGAGAGAATCCGCGGTTAAGAAGTTCAACAGCTAGGCCAGACGTCTCCAGTCCATCCCCCCGAAACACCAACCTATGAAAATATAATTATATTTTCATATTCCTAATTCAGTTGAGGAAATCATTGATGAAACGCTTGATTGCGCTGGCTTTGCTGTGCGCGCTTTCTGGCTGCGCCCAGAACACGCCTCCCTCTGCATTTAGCGGTAAGGGAGAACCCGTAAACACCCCTCAAATTATGGCGGAGTTAAACAGTCATGAGTGAACAGAAATTAATTGCTGAGTCCCGCACCTTTGAGCAGCAAATGATTGATCGGGACAAACGCGCCACCAAGGCCGGTTTTGTCGTTGGTGGTGTAGGTCTGGTGATTGCGCTACTGGCGCTCGTCTCCGTGGTCGTGATGTTGCCGCTGAAACAGACGGATGTTGAGCTGTATACCGTGGATAACCACACAGGACGGGTGGAACACGTTACCCGGACATCGAAAACCAGCCTGACCGCAACAGAAGCCTATCAAAAGGCGATGGCCGCAAACTACGTCAAAGTGCGTGAGAGGTATGTCTATCCCTCTTTGCAGGACGACTACGAGACGGTACAGGTTTACAACGCCCCCCAGGTAAACGATGACTACCTGGCGCTTTACGCCGGAAAAAACGCCCCGGACAAGGTTTATAAGAACGGGGCGCACACCGTGAAAGTGGAGATCTTGTCCAACCAGATCACCGATGCGACAGCCCCTGATAGGGTCGCCACCATCCGCTACAAGAAGATTATCCGCCGTCTGGCTGATAACAGCACCCGCAACGAATATTGGGATGCCCGGTTCACGTTCCATTCTAACCCTGACAAGGAAATGAGCGATGCGGAACGCGAGATCAACTACTTCGGCTTTACCGTCACCAGTTGGCAGACCGACCGCGAAATCAGGGGAGGTGAATGATGAAAAAGTTAACATTTACCGCACTGGCACTGATGATGTGCGGCGCGGCATGGGGTGCGGCCATACCAAAGGCAAGCCGCTATGACTCCCGTGTTCAGCAGGTTATCTATAACCCGCAGAACGTAACCGTCGTTAACACCAAACCCGGCTTTATGACAACGCTGGTCTTTGATAACGATGAGGCGGTCATAAGCGCCAAACCTGGCTTTGATGAGGCGTGGGAAGCCACGCCGGATGCAAACCGGGTCAACGTTCGCCCGGTCGCGCTCACGCAGGGAGCGCCCGGAGAAGATGGCAACACAACGCAGGTCGTGATCCCCCCGAACAGCCGGGACTGGCATACCAACATGCTGGTTGTCACCAGTAAGCGCCTGTACAACGTCGAGCTGAACGTCATCGATGATAAATCGGCACAGCAACCCGCTTTCCAGGTGAGCTATCGCTATCCGGGCGAAGAACGGGACAAAGCGAGCCGGGAGGCGATGGCCAGACAACGCGAGTGGGAGCAGAAACAGCAGCAGGCCAGCGTCCAGAAAGCGCTGAACTCGGCACAGACGCCCCGCAACTGGAGTTACACAAAATATCCGGGCAAAGGCAGCTTCAACATTGTTCCCGATTTTGCTTACGACGATGGCCGCTTTACGTTCGTGGGCTTCTCCCCGTCTAAGTCTATTCCTTCCGTCACCAAAGAGCTGAACGGCAAAGAGCATGTGGTTAACAGCAGTATCCAGAAGAAAGGCGACTTCACCGTACTGGTGATTCAGGAGGTGACGCCACGCCTGGTACTGCGTTCCGGTAATGCCGTTGTGGGTCTGGAAAATAGCGGATTTGGCAAGGTACACGCCGCCGATGGTTCCACCGTATCCCGGCAGGTGGAAAGAGTGGAAAAACCGGAATCCAATTAACATATAAAATAGTTTTATATTTTTATAAAAAGGAAACGTGCATATGAACGACGAAAACAAAGTGCCTGTGCCGGATGAAGCGCAGGCATCCCCGGCACACGCTGAGGATGATATTGCCACGCTTGAGCGGGAAGCCCGCGCTAAAAGGGAGGCCGAGCTTCTCAATGCGCAGGACGACGAAGAAAAAGACCCGGTACAACCCGCCGTTAACAAGCTAAAAAAGCGCAAACGGGGCAAAGCAACCGCCTTTCTTGCCATTGTCGCGGTCGCGCTTATCTTCCTGGCATGGGGGGGTAACTGGGTTTATCGCAATATCCTGTGGCAACCCACGGAAGAAAAGAAACAGGACACAGCCCCGCAGACGAACAAAACCGATTACCGGCAGCGTAACGATCTCGGTATGTCCACCGATACAGCCGAAGAAGAGCCAGAGCAACAGGATAACGGCCAGAGCAGCACGAGGGGAACAGGGCAGGCGGCTCCGGCCGCCCCGCCAGAACTCAACAAAGCCAGCTTCCTTATTCGCCGTGATGGTTCAGCCACCACACAGAACCAGGTAAAAACCCGGCAGCAGGAAATGACGCTGACATCGGCAACGACCACCGGACAACAGGACAGCAGCGCGGCCACAAATACCGCCGCACCGTCGCCGGGACAAAGCCCCGCACCAGTGCGCCGCATACCCTATAACCCTGACCTGTACATCCCGGAAAATACCTCGATCCCCTGCTCACTGGATCGCCGCTTTGTATCTGACCGGGCGGGAAAACTTCGCTGCACGGTCACTACTGACATCTGGAGCGCCAGCGGCAACACGAAGCTGATAGAGAAAGGCACCACGGCATCATTACTTTACCGCGCCATAGCGGAAGAAGGTATGAAGCACGGGCAATGGCGGGCATTCATCATTGCGACGAAGCTACGCACCCGCCAGCCGCCTTATCTCGATATCCCGCTGGTTGATACCAGCGCGGCTGGCGAGCTGGGCGAGGCTGGCGTTGATGGCTGGATAGATTCGCACTTCTGGGAACGGTTCGGCGGCGCGTTAATGGTCGGCATGATCCCCGATATTGGCGCATGGGCATCCAACAGTGCGGGTAAAAAAGACCGCAATACGGACTATACGGAAAACAGCCGCCAGGCTATGGCTGATATTGCGCGTACTACGCTGGAGAACAGCATCAATATTCCCCCAACGCTCTATAAGAATCAGGGCGAGATCATCAACCTGATCACAGGCGAGGATATTGATTTTTCCAACATCTATACACTGAGGTTGAAAAATGACCGCTAAGAATATTTCCCTCGACCGCTATAAACAGCGTTTCTTTGGCGACTTTCTGGAGCTTCCCGGCCTGACGGAGATCGCCGTCAACCGTCCAGGTGAGCTGTATACCAAAATCAACGGCGTATGGGAACAGCACGCCGTTCCTTTGTCCTATGAAGATTGCTACAACTTTGCCCGGTGCCTGGCAAAGCACCACGGCGACAATATCGAAGATATTAAGCCGGGGCTGTCAGCCACGCTGGAATCTGGCGAACGGTGCCAGGTGATTGTTCCCCCGGCCTGTGAGCGCGATACGGTGTCTATCACCATCCGTAAGCCATCAAAGGTACAAATCCCGCATCAGTCGTATATCGATGCGGGATTTTATAACCGGGTAACAGGCGAGGAAAAAACGGAGACGCACAACGAGGAATTAATTGCATTGTACAATACAAAAAATATTCCTTTGTTTATGGAGAAATGCGTCGAGTACGGTAAAACTCTCGCGGTCGCCGGGGAAACAAGTACCGGGAAAACCACCTATATGAAAATGTTGATAGGGTATATTCCTGTACATCTTCTGATATCAACCATTGAGGACAACCCGGAAATCACGTTCTTTATCCATAAAAACTACGTCCATCTTTTTTATCCGTCAGAATCATCAGATGAAAAAGGTTCTATCGTTACCCCGGCGAGCCTTTTACGCTGGAATTACCGTATGAACCCTGACCGCATTTTATTAACAGAGGTTCGCGGTGCGGAAGCCTGGGACTTCCTTAAAATAACAGGTTCCGGCCATGAAGGGAGTATGACCTCCATTCATGTAGGATCAGCGAAAGAAGCTATAGATGGGTTTATTACCCGTTGCTATGAAAATCCACAGTGCGCCCAGCTCCCCTATACATTTATGTTACGTAAGGTTCTGGATAGCCTGGACGTGATTGTGAGCATTGATTTAGACGGAAATGTTCGCCGTATGAATGACATCTATTTCCGTCCAATTCATCGAAACCAGTATTTTGAGGAAATGAAAGCATGATAAAGCAAATTAAAGTAATCATGTTGGCAGCAATAGTTACCGGATGTTCATCGCCGCCGCCTCCCGTTCCTGTAGAGTGGGATAAAGCCGCTGCCCCATTAAATACCAGTTTACCGCAATGGAGTGACAATAACGTTATAGTCCCTTCCCCGACAGTTAACGGTAAATGGACATCATCAATCAGCGCACAAAGTTTCTACGATACAATATGGAATCCAGCAGTATTTTACGCAGTAGCTCATTCAACACGAATTGTCGTCACTGCACAATCCGGCACTGATTTCTTTAATGCCAAAAACTGGCTTCGCCAGAATGGCGCAAAAGGTGTTATTGAATACCAGCCTATCTTTAATTTCCTGACGTGCAGAGAAACCACTATTTATTTCTCTCGCTAATCCATTTAAGCAATACAATCTAATAAGGATTTACCATGAAAAAAAACCGTTATCGCGGCGGCTGTGTTATGCCTGACCGCAGGAACACCGATTTATTCCTTTGCCGCTGACCCGTGCGAAGTTGTTCTTTGCATGTACGGAAAAGCTACGGGTAATAGTGGCGGGAGTGAATGCAGTTCAGCAGAACGCGCATTTTTTTAAAATTAATGCATTTAAAAAACACCATCGTTTTAATCCGGGTAAAACATTCGATATGCGAAAAGAATTTTTAGGCGAATGTAAAGCCGCAGACCCTGAATCAATAAGCAAAATCCTTTCAAAATTTGGCAGAGTGAAAGGATAACTGACATATCCATTTTGATATGAGAGGTTCGGAATGATAAACGAAGATTTATTCATTAAGAATATACACTCAAAAAATCAGGACAGAATATCTGTAGCCCTGGTATATGACACGTTATCAAAAGAAGCCCACAGAGGTTGTGGGCTGTATTACGAAATATACGAAAGTTGTTTTATCGGTCTTTTGCGCGATCATCTTTCAGAACTTAATAAAGCTGATGCAAATAAATTAAGACGCCATGCCGAAAGCAAAGGCACAAAAATTGATGATGCGTCCTACAGTGAAGCACTGGAAGCTGAAAGGGAGTGCAGGGCTGAAATATACCGCGAGCAAATGTAATCACACAAAACAAAAGTTTATTGTACAATACACAGACTAACAGGCGACGGGATTTTAAGGCTTCATTATTTTTGGCTTCAATTTCGAAGAAATTGTTAAGACGAAAAATAATGAAGTGGTACGCGGAAAGAAAATTCAATTTCGAAGAAATTGCTAATTTTCAGGAACCGCACCCACCTGCGAACATTCGCCCACAGCGAATAGAGCAGGCCGGGGGGAGCCGCAAAAATTTTGCCGCCCCAGCGAGCAAAAAGGCACGCCCACGTGCCGTTTTTTGTGGGGGGCTTGCCCCGCACACCGTCGCAGCCAGGTAATATAACCCGCCCCAGCGGGGGATATTACCGATTAGGCGCGACCAACCCCTTTAAAGCAGCGTTCCGATTTTTTCGAGCTTGCGAGGAAAAATAGGCTAAACGCAGCGTCTTAAAGGGGTTGGTCGCGCGTAGCGCAAGACGGTGTGCCGCCTTTGACCTTGGGGGTTTTGGCTCGGCGTCCAGCCGGGGCATTACCCCCATGTGTCATGCAGTGAGGGCGTCCAGCCCGAACGTAATGGCACACGCCGTTGCCCGTCATTCGGGCGTTTCAGAGGACAGACGACCACTGGTCGTCTGTCCTCTGAAAGCACGGATAACGGGCTTGATCGCCACTGGCGATCAGCGCCTTTTGCCTGTTCATCGGAGCATATTATGGGAGCATCGCATGGGAGCGTGGTTACGCTCCTATAAGCTGCTCCCATCTTTTACGCCCAACACGTCAGTTTTCGTATGGAGAAAATAGATATGGGTTCCCACCTGATGCAAAGGCTGAATGCCTTTGCCGATGCATTTTCCTTTTTCCTTTTATGGCTGCAAAACAGCCCTGTAATATTATCCCTGCTCGCAGGTCTTACATTACCTTTGGGGCTGTCCTAGATAAGGTTTAAATTTTACCTTTAACTATCTGTTTTAAAATAGTTAATTTCTGTTTTGCACTTGGAGTGT
>NZ_MAYS01000113.1 GCF_001756855.1 Candidatus Erwinia dacicola
CTGCACCAGCGCGTCAACCTTACGGGTGGAGACGCCGTTTATCCACGCTTCCTGGATGACCGCGTTCAGTGCTTTCTCCGACAGCCTGCGGGCCTCAAGGAAGGACGGGAAGTACGAGCCTTCACGCAGCTTCGGTATACGCAGGTCCAGGGTACCGAGGCGGGTGTGGTACTGACGGTCACGGTAGCCGTTACGGTAGGTCTCCCGCTCGTCACTGCGCTCATGAGGCTCTGCGTTGATGCGCTGAGTGACATCGGCCTCCATGATGCGGTTGAGCATAAATTCGGTGAGTTCACGCAGAAAGTCCTCGCCGCCGAGTTGCATCAGGGTGTTGCTGAATGTCATGCTGTTGTCGGCCATCGGTTGACTCCTTCTGAGATAATTGTCTGATTAACCATTACCTTACCGGATAAGCCGATGGCTCTCACCATCCTTCCAAATTTACACCACGTCCTAAGACTCTACCAAACCTGCTGATAACCTGTCCCTGCGGCTGCGGTAAAACCTATGTGGGTTGTGCTCTGGGCAACAACGCCTGCCAGCAGGGTTATAGCGTGCAGTACTGGTGCCTGAGTCGGTTGCTGGTTGAGCTGACACACAGCCGCGCAGATGGTAGTTACCGGAAACAGCTTGCTCAGCTGTCAGAAATGCAGTTGCTAATCTTGAATGACTGGGGGCTTGAGCCGTTACTACCGGCGCAGCGTAACGATCTGCTGGAGCTGATGGACGATAGGTACGAGAAGAACACCACGGTGATGATAAGCCAGTTGCCAACGGATGAATGGTATGGTTGCATTGGTGATAAAAGACTGGCAAACACGATCCTTGTCGCCTGATGCATAACTCTCACTGGCTAAAAATGAAAGGTGAGTCAATGAGAAAATGACTGGCACAGGTTGACTGAAAGTGAATGGTCGGTGTAATAAGAGGAAGTTAGGGCGCGTTAGGAAATAACGCGTTCACGTTCCCCCGGAATAGCCGTTCATCTTCACCAAAATACACAAGAGGGTAATTCCATGAAAAAAGGTATCAACAAAGTCACTTTGGTCGGACGTGTCGGAAAAGATCCCGAAGTCCGGTATCGCCCTGAAGGTGGCGCGGTTGCTGTTTTATCGCTGGCAACGTCTGAAACATGGCGCGATAAATCCACCGGAGAAATGAAAGAAGATACGGAATGGCATCGGGTGGTTTTATTTGATAAAGTCGCCGAAATTGCCGAAAAGCATGTCAAAAAAGGCACTCAGATTTATGTCGAGGGCAAACTTAAAACCCGAAAATGGGTAGATGATAAACAGATCGAACGGTTTATCACGGAGGTTATTGTTAACACTTACGGGGAATTTCAATTACTGGGTAACAGGGCAGAACAAAGCCCAACTCCTGCCCCATCACAGGATGCGGATGTGCTGGAAGGTGATATTCTATTCTGAATAAGTTTAAATGAATATCAGTAAAAGGATAACACCCATGAATAAAGATAGTGAAGCGTGGTATCTGGATGGACAGGTGTATTATGGAGGTTGTATAGCGCCGGGGGAAATGCTGGGACCGTATCAATATATGGTATCCTGTCCTCAATAATGCGGTTAAAGAGGCCAGCCGTGAAGATTACAAGTAAGTTGAGGGTGGAAGCCTGATATAGTTATGTCAGAACGCAATGTAATCACTGTGGGTATGCTGATGACAACGGGGATTATGATAACTGAGACCCTGTACATGATTCTGTGTAAATGTCTTTTTAGAGGTGGCCGCCTGAACGACCACCTCTAAAAAGACATTTACACAGAATCATGTACAGGGTCGGTGGCCGGGCTGGCGCTGATCCTTGGCATTGACCGCTTTATGTCCGAAGCGCGTGCGTTGACGAACCTGATCGGCGACGGTGTTTGTGGCGAAATGGGTCGACCAGCTGGATGAGATGCAGATGAAAGAGACGCTGAACACGGAAAAAGCTGGAAAAACGACCTGATATCACGGCATAAGTGCTTAATTCATTAAATATTGCCCCAAATGCCCGTCGTGACTTGCCCTCACGACGGGCATTTGCATAATAACCCCCAAGCTATTTTTATGATTTTTCATTCTGCGGTGTGACATCCCCGCCGATGTGTGGTCTAACAAACTGCTGCATTCACCATTTAATATTAAGAACAGTTGCTTCCTGAACGTGCGTTAGCGCGATAACGGCGAGCAGTAGATCGCCAGTGATAATTTTTTGGTTTGTGATTGAGTATGGGTTCACATGCAGGGCACCAGAATTCGTTTATTAGTTGGTGGAATATTGCTGGCTGCGGCCAGTCTGACTGTGCAGGCCGATCCTCTTTAACCCGATCCTGCTTGGCAGCAGAGTATGCACCCGCAGCACCCGATTCCGCCAGCCATCACCTCATACGACTACACGCTCTACAACCTAAGCCTGCCGAACAACCGCCCGGAGTTAGTGAAAGAAGCACTGACCTAGCTGGCGGCGACGGCAGGCAAAATGACTATTAATGAAGAAGTGGTTAATACCGCCAATAATGCGGATGATCCGATCGCCACCTGCCCGGGAAATCCGCAGGACGCTTGGTGGCGCTACCGCCTGAAAGGCTCCTCCATACTGGCCCACGATGTCAATACCGATCGAATTCTGACCCCCCCTGCCAAAGTAAAACTGACCCACCCCCTTTGAATTACTCGAACGTTGTTGCTTTCGTTTTCTTCTGGATTTGACCGCTTTTCAGCTTATCCTTCAGTCGGTAGCTTTGGCCGCTGATTTGGGCGATATGCGCATGGTGAAGCAGCCGATCCAGCATCGCTGCCGTCAGCGTTTCGTCATCACCAAACGTTCCGGACCACTGCGTAAACGGCAGGTTGCTGGTCAGGATCACGCTGCCTGACTCATAGCGTTTAGCAACGACCTGAAAGAACAGGTTCGTCTCCATTTTACCGAACGGCAGAT
>NZ_MAYS01000114.1 GCF_001756855.1 Candidatus Erwinia dacicola
CTTTGCAACAGTGCCGAAAATATTTTGACGTCCCTGCGGCAACTGATAAAGTAGGGATCTTTTTTCATACAGGAGTAACGGGCCTCAGCCCTCCCTATGGACTGTCACCGAAGTCGCTTAATCATGCTGCTGGGCTATCCGGTATCGTTTTTAACGTCATTTGACGTCATCATGTTTTCCACCTGTCGTTATCTCTGCCGCACGTTCAGCCGAAAGCCTGCTGCGTTTTTCCGATCCTTTTTTTCGGAGTCTTTCATGGAATTTCTCTTAGACCCCTCAATCTGGGCCGGTCTCTTTACGCTCATTGTTCTTGAGATTGTGCTGGGCATCGATAACCTAGTGTTTATCGCCATTCTGGCCGATAAACTGCCGCCAAAGCAGCGTGATAAAGCCCGTCTGATCGGCCTGTCACTAGCGCTGGTTATGCGTCTTGGCCTGCTGTCGCTTATCTCGTGGATGGTGACCCTGACCCGTCCGCTGTTTAGCATTGGCGAATTCAGCTTCTCTGGCCGCGACCTCATTCTGCTGGTGGGTGGACTGTTCCTGCTGTTCAAAGCCACGATGGAGCTGCATGAACGGCTGGAAAACCGTGAGATGAATGACGGCGGCAATAAAGGATATGCCAGTTTCTGGGCCGTGGTGGTGCAGATTGTTATTCTTGATGCGGTATTCTCCCTTGATGCGGTGATCACTGCTGTCGGGATGGTTAACAATCTGGCGATTATGATGACCGCCGTGGTGATTGCGATGGGTGTAATGCTGCTGGCATCCAAACCGCTGACCAACTTTGTCAACGCGCACCCGACCGTGGTGGTGCTGTGCCTGAGCTTCCTGCTGATGATTGGTCTCAGCTTGGTAGCGGAAGGTTTCGGCTTCCATATTCCAAAAGGTTACCTGTACACAGCGATTGGCTTCTCGATTCTTATCGAGCTGTTTAACCAGATTGCGCGCCATAACTTTATGCGCCATCAGGAAAGACGCCCCATGCGTGAACGCACTGCAGAGGCAATCCAGCGCCTGATGGGCGGGTGTCGTCAAAGCGAAGTGCTGAACAGTAAAAGCAGTGAAGTTGCCGCGATCATGCCGCAGGAAACATTTAAAGATGAAGAGCGCTACATGATCAATGGGGTACTGACGCTGGCATCACGTTCGGTGCGCAGCATCATGACGCCGCGTGGTGAGATCTCCTGGGTTGACGCCACGCATCCGCTGGACGGAATTCGCATTCAGCTGCTGGATACCCCGCACAGCCTGTTTCCGGTCTGCCGGGGCGAGCTGGACGAAATTATTGGCATCGTGCGCGCGAAAGAGCTGCTGGTGGCATTGGATCACGGGATTGATGTGGCAACCCTTGCCAGCAACACTCCGCCGATCATCGTACCGGAAACGCTCGATCCGTTGAACCTGCTGGGCGTGCTGCGCCGGGCAAAAGGCAGCTTTGTCGTTGTCACCAACGAGTTTGGCGTGGTGCAGGGGCTGATTACGCCGCTGGACGTACTGGAAGCGATTGCCGGTGAGTTCCCGGATGAAGATGAAACCCCGGATATTATTGCGGATGGTGATGGCTGGCTGGTGAAGGGCGGAACCGATCTGCACTCGCTACAGCAGCTGCTGGATACTCAAGAGCTGGTTAAGCCGGAAGATGATCATGCTTCGCTAGCGGGGCTGCTGATTGACCAGAAAGGTCAGCTGCCAAAAGCCGGTGAGGTGATAGAGATGCTGCCGCTGTGCTTCCAGATTATCGAAGCCACCGACTACCGTATTGATCTGGTGCGTGTCACCAAAGAGCGTCAGAAAGATGAAGAAGAGTAACTATCAGGCGTGCCTGATCTTGATGATTAGGAAACTGAATCAACCATTTTGGGGTTTCTTAACCGTAAGCTGGGCACTGTTGCAAAGATCTGGCGATGGTAAACTGATGCCACTGTTTAGTTGAAGGAGCAGCACATGAACCCATTTAAAGGTCGACATTTTGAGCGTCATATTATCCTGTGGGCCGTCTGCTGGTACTGCAAATATGGCATCAGTTATCGTGAGCTGCAGGAGATGCTGGCTGAGCGAGGGGTAAATGTCGATCACACCACGATTTATCGATGGGTTCAGCGTTCTGCACCTGAAATGGAAAAGCGGCGGCGCTGGTACTGGCGTCAACCTTCCGGTTTTGGCTCATGGCATCTCGATGAAACCTACGTGAAGGTCAACGGACGCTGGGCTTATCTGTACCGCGCCGTCGACAGCAGGGGCTGCACCATTGACTTTTACCTGTCTTCACGTCGTCACACCAAAGCCGCCTATCGCTTTATGGGTAAACTTCTGAATAATACGAAGCGCCTGCAAATTCCACGGTTGATCAACACAGATAAAGCCCCGACGTATGGGCGGGCGCTGGCATTGCTGAAGCGGGAAGGTAAATGTCCGCAGCATGTGC
>NZ_MAYS01000115.1 GCF_001756855.1 Candidatus Erwinia dacicola
CATTCGCAGTCGGGCAGGACGTGTTGTTGCTCAGCAATCCACTGTTCGGTGGACTTCATGCTGCAGGCCTTTGACTTGCAGCTCTGGCAGAAGAAGCGGGAGTGGGTACAGTCAGGTAAAGCCAGGTGAAGCGCAGCAGTAGCGGCGCACACCCATAGCGCAGGTGCCGCAGGCG
Source organism: Candidatus Erwinia dacicola (assembly GCF_001756855.1). Taxonomy (GTDB): domain Bacteria; phylum Pseudomonadota; class Gammaproteobacteria; order Enterobacterales; family Enterobacteriaceae; genus Erwinia; species Erwinia dacicola. Next base: position 176 of record NZ_MAYS01000115.1, read on the forward strand.
AGCATGCGCTCAACGGCGAGTTGGGTCCACTGGCTGACGCTGTCGCCATGTTTTTCGAGATAGCGGTTCCAGCCGTCATCGACGGTGAAAAGGAGTTTGGCGGGACGCGGGATATACATGGAGCTGAGTATAAAGCGGAGCTCCAGTCATGCAAAGCACCGGAACGGCGAAGCTGTGACGCTCGCCCTTAAGGGCGCTACGTTCAAAAATTGCCAATTTATGGCAAAAAAGGAAAGATCAATAGACACCAAATTGGTTGTTCTGTTTTCGCCGAGGAGAGCTGACAGCGCTTCATGGATATCCCCAGTAGAAATGCTGCGCAGATACAGCCCCGGCAGCAGCTCTTCAACAGACGTAGCTCGCTTCAGATATGGCGTGCAAGGTGCTGTTGAAGTGTATGCCGTTGCCACTGCGATCTCTGACCTTCGGCACTTTTACACTGACATCATTTATCTGTTTTCAGCGTGTAAGTCGTTTGTTCACCCGTGTCGTTAACGTAGCGTAATTCTACGCTGAATACGTCAGGGATATCCCTAATAAAATTCAGGGTATTACTGGCTAAGGGTTTCATTAGAAGGTCAGTATTAAGTACACCAATGCTCCCGCTGACATAATGAATTTTTGCTCCTATCACCGATAGATGTATGGGGGACGGATTATGACACTGCAGCATTCTGGTATCAGTCCTTAAGCAGGTTACTTTTGGCATCGCCTCTTCTGGCGTAATGTGCACCTCGGCAGGGCGGTAAAAGAGTTTAATCTGGGTATTCATCGTCACGAGCACGTTGTTCTCTCTGGTATCATCTTTGTTTTCCGGTGGAATTTCGTAAATATTAAACCAGAAGAGTGATTCCCTGTTTGACGGAAGCATCGTGTGATTGTAAATAATCCGCACGCCCTTTATTCCCTGGGGTTCAAACCGTAATACTGGCGGAACGCTGACGAAAGGAATACTCTTGGCATCCGGCGTTCCCTCACCGTTGTCAATCCAAGTCTGCACAATGACCGGATAAGCATTGGTATTTGCCAGCATTAACGACTGCTCCCGGCTACCTTCCGAATACACGACCCGGGAACGTGAGGGCATTACACCAGCTGTTGCATAATCGCCCAGCGACAGAAAGATTAGAAGAAAAGCAAGCTTTTTCATTGTACCTTCACCACTACCGTTGCTGTTGCCCTGACTTTACCCGCGGTAACAGTCTGACCGCTGATTTTTTTTAGCGCTGCAACGAAGTTATAGGAGTAATTCGTATATCCCGACGCGCTGCTACCGGTGGCTGAGGCATTATTGAGGACCGGATACCAGCCCGCGCTGCTTCCCATAAAGCTGCTGTTAATCGGATCGATTCCGTTCTGTCCAATCAGCGTCAGCGGGGTGGAGGGCGCATTTGCATAGGCGATGGTAATGCCCACACCTTGAGCTGACGTTCCCGAAAAGTAATTATCAGAAAGCAGCATGCTCACTCCGCTGGAACTGTTTACTAGGCCCAGTGAGCTTGCAGCGGAGTAAGCACCGGGTGAAACCTGAAATCCCAGTGCCGTCTGTGAGGTAGCAGTTCCGGAGTTGACGCTGTTGCTGCATTCGACGCTGACGGTGAAATTGGCGCTGCTGGAAAGACCGTTATTCAGGTCGTTGACGGTTATTGTCGGCAACAATACTAGTGGTGTGGCGCTGCGCACGACGCAGGTTGGCGTGTTGTACAGACGATTTACTGCACGCATGCCATAACCAAATCCGTTATCGTAAGCCCAAAAATCCCAATGGTAGGCACTGTCCTCACCCACTTCATCGGCCACCAGTCCCGGCCCTTTGAGTTGTATATAGGCATTAGGCTGCGTACAGCTGTAAAGGGAACCGCTGGTTGTGCCATAAATAATTCCACTGCCAGTTGTGTTGTTATTGCCGCAATAAGAGGATACTGAGCTGGTCCCCGGCAGGGAACTGATACGGTAAAGCTCCGCGTTAAGGGGGGGAACATCCTGCAGACGGATCTGAATTTTAGTTCCAGATGTCGCATAGCTGGTTACCGGTACCTTCTGCCAGTACCGGGTAAGCACCTGACTGTCCATCGTCAGCTTCAGTCCCACGTAGGCAAAATATGTAGCGTATATGTCGGTCAGGCCATCGGTGGGGCCGAGATCGTAAAATCCGCCAACGCGATCGTCTCCATTAGTTGCCACCAGAAAATAAATGCTGGACAGATCACTCTGATCGCAGGTCCAGAGTACCGTTGAGGCCGTCGCGCCGCCGAAGGTATAATTTGTCGGAGGCACCGTCACGCTGCCCAGCAATGTACCTACCGGAGAGAAGTGGGTGTCAAACAGATTCACATTGCCAAAGGGGATAAGCGCTGTACGATCGTTCTCTGTCTGTGAGGCCCCTGAGCTGGTGCAGGCTGCCCACGCAGGCAGTACAGCAAGACTGGAAAGTAGCAGAACAGGTAGAAATATTTTCAGTATTTTCATATTAAATCTCGCACCTGACAGTCATAGTGACCAGAGGCATCTTGCGTTGAGCGTCTGTCAGCGAATAGGGAATGCGGCAGCGCGAGCTGTCACTCCATGTCACCGTAAAATAGCCACTTTCCCTTTCAGCCCGGACATAGAGCTGGCCCCCCTGGCCGGCAATCCCGACAGAACCGCCGTTTTCATCGTATACGGGCGTCCCCATGGGCAAGTTTTTTCCCTGCGGCGTGCTCACGTTCATTAGCATGGCAGTGCCCGTTTTGGTGCGGAAAATGACTTTACTCACCGCGCCTGCAACAGGAACCACGCGTTTCTGACTGTCGAGAATTTCCACATCCTCTTTCATACCCGTCGGGTCAAGGGATACGTTGTTAAAACGATAAGGCGTCATTGAAGGAATAAGTGCATATCCGCTGCTGTCTATTCTGCTCTGCGAAGAGCTGAACAGCTCAGCACCTTCGGCCCCTTTTGCCTCAACGAGGCCGAAAGTTTCTCCGAGGTATGGCCCGAGCGTCAGGCCGCCTGCGTGTAGTGCCGCGACTCCCTGCGCATTACCTGAAACCTGCCAGTAGTTTTTACCTGTCGACCCGTTAATTCCCACGGTGACCTTGGGCAGGCGGTCCTGCAGGCTCCCGTTTAAAGTTTTCTGATGCTGTTGCTGATCGTGTGCCGCACTGACGCTATAGGTCGCACTGCTCTGCTCATTCAGGGCACCGGAGACCGAAGTTTGATACTGACTGCCACCCGTGTTGCTGTGGTTATACGACGTGCTTAGAGATGCACGTCGTGCACTTTCAGGAAACAGGGGCAGGGAGAGCGTGGCGGATATTGCTGTTTCCCGCGAGCCGCCGGTGCCGAAGTTTCCGACCTGCTGGCGATTTACCGCAAGGCTCAATGAGATACCTCGGCCAACGTTTTTACCGTAGCCAACCTGGTACTGCGTATCGCGTGAGCGTCCGTTCCGGTAGTCCTGTATCGCTGCTGTTACAAAAACATTGCCGAGATTGTCCATATTCTGGCTCATCGTAACGTCAAATCTTTTGCGCTGTTCACTCGCGTATTGAAGCCAGTTTGCTACGCTGAGTGAGTCATAATGCAGGCCTAGAATGCCGGATAAATCACGATAACCGGTCGTAGAGTAGCGGTAGCTTGCCAGTGACACGGTGGTACCGGATGTTGCAAATGTTTTGCTCCAGCTAATATGGCTCATCCACCCTAGGAGGGTCTCTCCGCCTAGCATGGAGGCGTGAGAATAAGTAATGTCTGAACCTATTGCCCCCAGCTGACTTGCGTATACGCCGCCCAGCACTGAGGAAATGTATCCCTCGGAAAAACGCACGCCACTGTTCGCGGTGAAAGCATTTGTCAGACCCCGCTGATATATGAAATCGCCAAACTGGGCTTTTTTATTCATATCCCTTGTTTTACCGAGGGCCAGATTGTATCGGGAAACGCCCGGTCGAATGGATTCTGGCATTGCAGAAAAGGGTACGATAAATTTTTTGACCGCACCGTCCGTTTCGGTCACTTCTACCTGCAGATCACCGCTGTTACTGGTGGGAGTGAGATCCGAAATTTTAAACGCTCCTGGCGGAACGGTTATCTGGTAAATCTCATTGCCATTCTGGCGAACGGATATCTTCGCGTTTGTGTTCGCGATACCGCGAATAACAGGAGCATATCCCTGCATGGTATCCGGCAGCATTGCCTGAGAACTCGATAGATTGATGCCAGTGTAGCTCAGACCTGAAAAAAAATCACCGTTGGTAATAAGTTGTCCTGCTCTGAATTCGCTGGTGATGGCTGGAAGCGGGCGCTGAACGTGTCCTCTTATCGTCTGCCATGAAGCCTGCTGCTGCTGGCTCCATGTCGCCGATCCTGTCTGGCGATACTGCCATGTTCCGAAGTTAATTCCGCCATTCAGCGATAACCAGGCTGAATCCTGATTCCTTACGTTCGTCCCAGAATAAGACACGTGATAATAGTTTGCCAGATAGTTGGCAAATCCTATGTTTGTTCCTGTGTCATATTCATCGGGATTAATCCAGCCTCGCGGTTTTATGTTCAGCAGCGACTGTGGAACAATAATATCCATTCTGAAATTCGAGATGGAGAGTCGTGCCCTGGCCTGAGGCTCAATATCAGCAACAAAAAGGCATGACTCATTCTTGGTGATATCAGATCTGTTATTTTTAAAGCCAATGGTTTGAACTAACGCCTTTGAAAGGCAGGGCACATCTCTGCCAGCGTATGCTTTGACAATGACAGAAAATTTGCCCAGAAACTGCTGATTGACATACACATCGAGCCGATAGTCGCCAAGAAGTACGGCATCGGGCTGGGACAATTTAGCCAGTGCCTCCTGATTAATGTCACTGCCTTTGAACAACGACGCATCAAAATAATACTCGCTATCAGGGGCAGTGTTACCTGCTTCCCTAGCCTGTGCAGCGTAAGGTAAAGCGGAAGTCATTACCGCGAAACAAAGCGCCAGAGTAAATACGGGGCTATTTTGTAGATCACAGGTTCCTTTCATTTTCCACATAAGCGCCATAGTCATTTGCCTGCGTGATGAGTATTTTCCCGCCGCGCAAAGAAACAATCGATCCAGAGACTAACCATTCTGTTGAGGAAAAAGGAGCAAGCATTACCGTGTTCGCCAGCGGCACTGTCTGTTTGCCATTAACGAACCGTGCCCTACTGATTGAGAGGTAAAAACCTGTCGGATTGACAACGCGGATTTTCCCGTTTGTCAAGGAGAACTGAAGAGACTTATACGCATCACTTTGCCGCCCAGCCAGCGCCTCAGGACGGTAGAAAATCTTTACCCGATTTTTAACTGTAATAATCAGTTGATTTTGTGAGCGATCGGTAGACTTAACGGCTGGAATCTGGATGAAGTTCATATAAAACACCGACTCGCGATCCCGGGGTAGCGTTTCCGTGACATTAGTAGAAATAATCCTGATAGACTGCCCTTGATGCTGGTCAATGCGAAAAACAGGAGGAACCACAATAAAGGGGTTTGCTGTAGAGACATGTTCATCTTCGCCAGTTAGTTTAATTTCAACAATATAGGGGTTAGGATCAGTGTTGGTAAACTGAACCGTTTTTTCTTGAACGCCGGATGAAAAGATTACGCGTGTGCCTAGCATGATCACACTGGCAGATGAAGCATTCACGTAAAAAAACAGTAAGAAAAAGATGTTTTTTATCATGGATAAATCCAAAAAGGGCTGCTGTTAACAGCCCTGAATATCAGAGATAATTGATGGTATATTGTGCAACACCGATGACTTTACCTGCAGTCGTAGTGGTGCTGGTTGCCATATATTTGGCGCTGTAGGTTGCGGATGCTGATGTTGCGTTTGCAGCAAGCGTCATAGCCGCACCGCGTGTCACGCCGTTCAGATCGATCTGGCTGGTTCCTGTTGCGTCAGAATAAAGTGCAATCCCCACCCCTGTGGCGGCGTCTGTTGTGGCCGTATTTCCCAGAGCAAATGTCGTGGTATCGACGCTGGTACCCAGAAACTCTGGGTACATCGTCAGGGCGCTGGCGCTGGAGATACAGCCTGTAACTGAAATGGTAAATGGCGTCAGGCCTTCACTGTTACCCACCGCAGTTGTAGTTGTGCTGGCAGTATATAGTGCGCTCAGTGGAATGGTCGGCATCATCACAATCGCATTGGTTGTACTGTTAATGCTGATGCTGCATGTCTGTGCTGTTACTTCTCCCTGAAATGTCACCGTTGAAGCAGAGAATGCGGAAGCCGACATCATCATGGCAGCAACGAGACAGATTTTAGGCATTGATTTTATGTTCATAATTATCATTCCGATTGTTGTGGGCTATAAAGGCTTTGTTGAATAAATAGAGAATTACCTATTATTCAACAAAGTCGGCTATAAAGATAGTTGACTTTTCACATATGTAAATAAAATTGATGGATTTAATAAAATTACTGTCCCCCTTGGGGATAATGAAATTCAAATGCTGCTATAAAAATTGGGTTTACTCATTTTTGCTAATGCCAGTCAGAGTGGTATAATGATATTACCGCATGAGCAATACGTGGGCGTCAGGCGCGCAGTGGCATTGTTGAATAATATAGAGATTATGCTGCAATCCCATAAAAACGGGTAATGCTGCCAACTTATTGATTTAGTGTGTAATGGTGCTTTTGAGGTGCGCGAATTCAGATAATAAGAGCAACGCTCGGTCATGTAGATGGAGGGACGGTTAGCTACCGATAAGCTAACCTGCTCTTCCGATTAAAGATGAGCGAGTAACTATGAAATATCAGCAGTTAACCGAAGGATTACGATACCAGATAGCTCTGTTGTGTGAAGACAAAGTTAGTCAGGCCGAGATTGGTCGCCGGTTAGGCGTCTGTAAGTCAACAGACTCGCGGGAACTGCGCCGTAATCGTTCTGTAGATGGCTACCAGCCTGCG
>NZ_MAYS01000116.1 GCF_001756855.1 Candidatus Erwinia dacicola
TCGATAAATCGTGGTGTGATCGACATTTACCCCTCGCTCAGCCAGCATCTCCTGCAGCTCACGATAACTGATGCCATATTTGCAGTACCAGCGGACGGCCCACAGGATAATATGACGCTCAAAATGTCGACCTTTAAATGGGTTCATGTGCTGCTCCTTCAACTAAACAGTGGCATCAGTTTACCATCGCCAGATCTTTGCAACAGTGCCCTCAACGGCGAGTTGGGTCCACTGGCTGACATGCTGTCGCCGTGTTTTTCGAGATAGCGGTTTCAGCCGTCATCGACGGTGAAAAGGAGTTTGGCAGGACGCGGGATATACATGGAGCTGAGTATAAAGCGGAGCTCCAGTCATGCAAAGCACCAGAACGGCGAAGCCGTGACGCTCGCCCTTAAGGGCGCTACGTTCTCAAAATCGGTGGAGCTGCATGACAAAGTCATCGGGCATTATCTGAACATAAACACTATCAGTAAGTTGGAATCATTACCCAGTGTGGTTAAAGAAAGAGACGGCGCATAAGCCGTTATAGTTGGCGGCGCAGTGATTTGCTGTAGGGGCCGACTTTTTTCCCGGTCAGCACGTGCCAAGATAGAGGCGCTGTTAAAGATTGACGCAGGTCTCTTCACTCAGGCCCAGCATAATATTCAGGTTCTGCACAGCGGCACCGGAGGCACCTTTCCCGAGGTTATCGAGGCGGGCCACCAGAATGCTCTGGCGCTGCTCTGCATGGCTGAAAACGAACAGCTCCATATTATTGGTATTGTTCAGCGCCTCCGGCAGCAGATACGGCGCACTGTCGTCATTCAGCTGGTTCAGCTCATGCACATTGATAAAGGGCTGAGCGGCATAGAACTGCGCCAGCGCCAGCTGCAGCGGTTCACCATCAACGCCGTTCAGCGGGATAAACACCAGCATCCCCTGTGCATAATCACCCACCGCAGGCTGGAATATCGGGCGGCTGCTCAGCCCGCTCCATGCCTGAATCTCTTTCAGATGTTTATGATCGAAGCCCAGTCCGTAAGCCGCAAAGCCCGTTCCCGCCTGCTGATACTTTTCAATCATCTGTTTGCCGCCGCCGCTGTAGCCGGAAACCCCATTGATCGCCAGCGGCCGATCGGCCTGCAACAAACCTGCCTGGGTCAGCGGGGCTAGCAGGGCGATAGAGCCGGTTGCATAGCAGCCAGGATTTGAGACGTGACTGGCAGTACGAATTTTCTCACGCTGATCGGCGGCCAGTTCTGCTAGGCCGTAAACCCAACCGGCTTCAACGCGGTGCGCAGAGCTGGCATCCAGCACTCGTGCGCCGACTTCATCTGCCAGCGCTACCGCTTCACGTGCGGCGGCATCGGGCAGGCAAAGGATGGTGACATTGGCCTGTTTCATCAGTGCTTGGCGGGCGTGGGCATCTTTACGCTGCGCCTTATTAATGTTGAGCATGTCAATCTGCGGATGGTTCACCAGACGCTGGTGGATCTGCAATCCGGTGGTGCCCGCCTGACCGTCAATAAACACGCGATATCTCTGACTCATTAAGATCTTCGCCTTAAAAATTAGGGTGTGGGCCGATTATGAAAGATTTCTGGTTGTGCGACAATGCAAAATGACTGGATAGTTGAAATAAATGCATAAAAAATCATTTATTGCCCTAGTGATTAACCATAAACACCATGTTTCCCCGGTACTAGAGCGAGGCTTGAAGGCGGTTTTCGTTCTGGCTGTTCCACTGACTATTCTGAACCAGCCCCAGCTTAAAGGGGATGGTAACCCGGCAAGGGCAGGAAGATAGGCGACGTAATTCTTTACCGTACTGCGCCCCTGATGGTACTGTTGCAAAGATCTG
>NZ_MAYS01000117.1 GCF_001756855.1 Candidatus Erwinia dacicola
TCCAAAACCGGCATATTAAAGAGCATGATCAATTATTATCCAACAAAGCCGTGGGTGGGGTTTCTATCTATTTTTCTCTGTGGCTACTTTATGGACTGCAGTCCTGATGGCTGCCCGCTTTTCCGGTCTATATGCTGTGCATCAGACTGCTGCTGCTAATCGGCGTGGTTGATGACCGCTTTGACCTGCCGGTGATGCCGCGCAGACTGGTGCAGGCCGGGGTGGCGGGGATACGTGGTTACGTCGTTTGCCGTGATCGGTTCCATTAACGCCTTCATCTTCAATATGGTTGACGGTATCGACGGCTTACTCGGTGCCCTAGCCAGCGTTGTGGTTGCTACCTTAATAAGCATGCTGTTCTTCTTCGGCGGACAAACGGAGTTGGGGATGTGGTGCCTAGCGCTTGGCCGCAGACAGTGCGACGCATAAGATTATCTGTGCCGATTTGTCGCTCAGGAGAACGACTGATGCACAGGCTCTGCCGGATCTGATTAACCAAACACACCGGAAAATCAGGGAAGCTACAGCAGACGGCGCTTATGACGCGCGTTACGGCCATGATGCGTTGCTGAGGAAAAAATCAGGCCACTTATTCCGCCACAAAGCGGGGTGCCATATTGGCCGGACAAAAGTACCATGAGCGTAACCATGCCGTGGCGAATCAGCATCTGAGCGGCAACAATGACGTCTGGAAAAAGAAAGTGGGTTATCACCGCCGTTTAGTGGCAGAAACGGCGATGTTCCGCAGCAAAACCCTGCTAGGCAGGCATCTGAGCCTGCGTAACCATGATGTTCAGGTTGGTGAAACGATGGCGATGGTCAAAGCGTTGAACCGGATGACGTCGTTGGGTATGCCGCACAGCGTCAAGATCGCATAACAGGTATAGTAGCGGGAGGCATTCTGTCGGCTAACTCTGATTTATTCAACAAAGCCGCGTATAACCTTAGCGATTATGACTTCAGGCTAGCTTTTTAGCGGCATGCTCGGTATTATTCTCGAAGGTTGCCACGTGCCGGATAGCTGGCAGTTTGCAGATTTTCTGCCTGACCTTTATCACGTTTATTTATGGCGTACGCATGGTGGCGAGAATAAAGCTGACAGCTAATATTATTATGACGGTGAAATAGAAATTCATCTGATGCAGAAATAAAATTGGGGGCTGATCCTAGATAACCAAGATCATCCAAGATAGTTCCATGAGAAAAAG
>NZ_MAYS01000118.1 GCF_001756855.1 Candidatus Erwinia dacicola
ATTATCTGAATTCGCGAGGTTAGATCGATGATCTACCTTTTGGTTTCTGCGTTCAGCGCGACTATTCGAGCGTTGGGTTCATATGGCGCAGGTCGAATGGCGTAATCTGGTAGACGTAGTAGTTGAGCCAGTTGGAGAACAGCAGGTTGCCATGGCTGCGCCAGCTGGCATACGGCGGGAGCTCAGGGTTGTCATGGGGGAAGTAGTTGAACGGCACTTCCGGCTGCAGGCCAGCGTCGTAGTCACGATGATATTCGCCGGAAAGCGTCAGGGCATCGTACTCGGGGTGGCCGGTGACAAACGCCAAGCGCTTATCCTTGCTGGCAAACAGATAGGCTCCGGTCTGCTCCGATTCCGCGAAGATCTCCAGATCGGTGTAGTCCCGCAATAGCTGCACCGGGAAATCGGCATAGCGTGAGTGCGGTGCAAGGAAGGTATCGTCAAAACCCCGCGTGAGCAGCGCATGCTGATGCAGGATCTGATGCTCAAACACGCCTGAAAGCTTGTTTTCCCGCGTCTGCTTGGGGATGCCATACAAAATATTTAACGCAGCCTGTACTGCCCAACAGACGAATAGCGTGGAAGTGACGTGTTCTTTTGCCCAGTGGAACACCTGCTGGATCTGCGGCCAGTAAGCCACATCATTAAAGTCGACCAGTCCCAGCGGCGCGCCGGTGACAATCAACCCATCGTAGTTATCATGCTGGATATTTTCGAAATTACAGTAGAAATTATTCAGATGTTCCGAAGAGGTGTTACGTGATTCCCGGCTGTCGATGCGCAGCAGTTGCACATCAATTTGCAGGGGAGAGTTGGAGAGCAGGCGCAGAAACTGGTTCTCCGTTTCGATCTTCTTCGGCATCAGGTTCAGTACCAGCACTTTTAGCGGGCGGATCATCTGCGTGCCGGCACGCGTGGACGTCATGACAAAGACGTTCTCGTTGCGCAGAAAATTCACGGCTGGTAATTCATCGGGTACCCTGATCGGCATAACCTGCTTCTTCACTACATACGTTTAGACATCTAAACATCCAAAGATAACGCGCCCGACTGCGAATGTCGAGTATTCATTGAATAGTTGAAAATGTTTCATCATGTCTGCTATTGGAGACAAAAAGTGTCATTCCCGCAATGTACGTCAAAGATAGCTAAAATAGGTAAGTCGGGAGCTGACTGGCTTTGTTAGATTACACATTTCTAATAAGACAAGGGACTGTCCTAGATAACTA
>NZ_MAYS01000119.1 GCF_001756855.1 Candidatus Erwinia dacicola
TCCGGGTCTGGCCAGTGGGTTACTTTGTTGCGTTTCGAGTGGGAATGGGGCGCCAGCGGCCCCTTTCCCCAACACCCGGACAAATCACGCCCTGTGCGTCGCTGAAGCGCCACACAGCCCGCTCAGCCGGGCGAACCGGACGCAATGAAGCCCCGGTGCTGTCAGAACGGCCAAAAACCGGCTTGGCAGTGAGGGAGATTTATTACGGCTGAAGCCGTAATGCTGTTTAAGTCCTCGCGCCGTAGCGCTGCGGGGCTTCCGGCACTCCGTGCCTCCCATGCCCTGCGGGCATAAAAAAGAGCTTTTTTGATGAATTTTATCTTGATAAAGCACGTTATAACGTGTAATATTATTTTTAGGGAAAGCGTGGTGCTTTCCCTAAAGGCCGAACGGCCAGGAGCTACAAATGAAAATCCAAAAAATCGCAGACGTTAAAAAAGAAGCACACAAAGTTATCACTTAATTCCAGACAGGAAAAATCACTAAACTCGACCTTTATGCTAAAGGTGTCGAATTAACTCTCGTATTTAATGATTTGATGGATAGCGCAGCATCTGATCCTAAATATTATTTAGCTGAAGATACTGCTGAACTGCTCCACGTAATTAAGCATTTGTCCTGTTAAATACATAGGGGAAGAAATCCCCCTAATGAGCCTCTGGTTGAATTTAATTAATATCAAATCTGAGATATGAAAAATGTAATTAACAGCAATTGCTTCATTAAAACGTAATATTAAGTTCTGGACTAAACAATGCGGCTGTAATGACAAACAAATTATTGCAAATATCAAAGGCTGGTATAATTTTGCTTATTCACCAAGCGAACAAGAAAAAGCAAAGGAGGAAATTCTAAAAAGTTTTATGAAAGATTAATATTGGGATGGTATCAGGTCGCGCTAACAACCTGATACCGCATGACAAAGTAATTATTAGGGTAATCATTATGTCAATGAACAAAATTGTAAACATCGCAGATGCACTTGTAAAGGGCTGGCAGGTAAAGATCCCTGCGATGAAATCCCATGAATGGGATGAGTTACGATGGTGGTTAGAGCACCTTAGAGGGTATGCGCACTAACTAAACTGGCGGAAGAAATCCCGCCTACTACGGCATTGGTTGTTCCGTTTTTGTGCGCTATAATCATGCACATAATTTATGTGCGGGAGGTTTTAATGAGAACCAATGTAGCCGAGAAAAAACGCAGTACAAACGTGTACTTAAATGCTGGTTTGCTTGAAGAGGCCAAAGAGCTGGACTTAAACGTTTCCGCGATATCTAACCAGGCACTGGAAGTGGCCGTTAAGGAACGCAAGCGTGAACGCTGGATGGCAGAAAACCGCGCTGGTATCGAGGCGTTAAACAGCTTTGTAGCAGAGGTCGGGCTTTTTTCAGATGATGAAAATTTCAGGGTGATTTAGTGAAACAGTTTGCAGTCTACAAAAATAAATCCCGGAACAAGCAGGCGTACCCGTACTTTATTGATGTGCAGGCAGATATGCTTGCACATCTTAATACTCGCCTGGTTATGCCTTTAACACCGAAAGCTAACTCTAATTCACAGGTAAAAGCGTTAACGCCGGTTATTACAATCGAGCAGGCCGATTATATAGTGCTGGCTACCATGATAACGACAACGGATGTAAAAAACCTCAAAGCTGAAGATGCGGTTATGGATGCTTCACATTTACGTGATCCACTGGTTTCTGCAATCGATATGATGATTTTAGGTATTTAAAATAAAGAGGAATAATTATATGTGCTCAGATAAAAAAAACACTTTAAACGTTAGAATTAGACCAGAATGTAGCATGGACGCTGGCACAGTTCTGCAAGCGTACAACGCATCAGGATTGCGCTGTACGCTCCACCTCAGAAGATGAGGCTTATCTGATGATGGATGGCGTAAATGCTGTTATGCGCGAGCTGGCTGAGTCCGGGATTAGCCCCAGATAACTGTGAAGGGAAAAAACAGTGAAAAGCTGCTTTCGCAGTTAGCATGGTTCGCCTGTTCACGCTGAAATGATGTACAATTGACCGTAATTAATAATTCATGTTTACCCTCCCAAGCTTCGCCCCTAATGGGGCGTTAGTCATCCGTTAGGCTGCAAAAAATCTGTGATTCACTCAACCTTCCGATTGCCTTGTATGTATATGTGTGTATAATGAATTTCAGGTTACGGAGGGCTTATGAAATCTGCTGACCTGTTGAAAGAACTGATAGCCGCAGGGTGTGAACTTCGACGGCATAACGGGGGAAGCCACCAGATTTGGTGGTCGCCTATAACAGGAAAAACGTTTCCTGTTCCGCACCCGAAAAAGGATTTGCCTCTGGGTACTGTCAGGTCAATCAAAAAAATGGCGGGGATTTGATCCCCGCCGACTTTGGAGGTGAGTATGTTTTTTTCTGTCGGGGTTGAATCTCCTAAAGATGCTGATACAGCATTTGGTATATGCGTACCGGCTTTTCATCGGTTTGATTACGGCTGCGTATCAGCGGCTGACGAGCAATCGGATATACCGGTGATGGCGCGAGAAGCGATTTTAAGTATCGTCGAGGAAATGTTGCTAAGTGGAGCACATTCCGTTGAAGATATTAAAGATGCTGGCTTTATGGTTTATGCGGCAAATGCTGAATACGCTCATTGCGATTCCTGGTTTATGATTGACGTGGATCTGACTGAGTTTGAAGGTAAACAGCAACGTGTAAATATTACATTGCCTGATGTGCTGATTAAGCGTATTGACGGCTTTATCCAGGGGAATCGTTCGGCCTATAAGGACCGGAGTCATTTTTTGGCTCAGGCAGCACGGCATGAGTTGGCAAAGTAATTGATATCCTGGAAAATTGAAAAGACCACGCCTACAAGCGTGGTTTTCCGTGTCTAACAAACGCCAACAAAAAAGCGCTGCCGGTTGCAGCTGCTGCGCGCAGAATGCTGGCGAAATCTTTCCTCGCTGCACAGCACCTGGTTTTGTATTGCTGGCACTTCGGTTATGGTCGTAAGACTGGCGAGCAGTGCGCAGCCTGTCTAGGTATGCGCGTAGCGCATGGAGGTGCGGAACGGGACTACCATAGAGCACCCTAGCCAAATCCGCGCCTGACCCGGCGCAGCCGGTTACGCTCCTGAAAGTGAGCAGAACGCCCCCCTCCCTGTAAAGCCATAACGCCCTCACAGCGATTTTGTCACTGATTTAAGGCCAGCGCCCCGGTGAGCGGTCAGAACGGCGCTATGCGACGTTCTGGGCGTGATTTCCGGGGTCTTAACGGGTGTGACCTGCGGGAACAGCCGTTTAGAGGCTTATCAACTCGGAGGGGATGCGATGAATTTAGCGGGCGTGATGCCCGCTATGATCATTTTGTGGAAGTTTTATCTTGCGAGCTGATGATCATGTTGAGGTCAGCTATTGTTGATTTTTCGGCACTATAAACGGCAAATATAGCAGTACCAGACAACAATAGTGAAACGGCGAGAGTACATGACAGAATAATATTCAGTCGTCGGCTTTTTGGATCGGATAGCTCGAAAGTTGCAATTCTCTTTTGTAGTCCGTTAACCTTATCTTCAAGTTCGGAGAACACGCTAACAGCGTGTTCATCCAGAGTTTGTTTTACTGAAGTTTTCAGATCAGCTAAAACCGCCTCTTTTTTCTGCTCAATGCTTTCACTCAGTTTTGAGGCGGTTTTCTCCGCCTCTTCGACTGCATTAGCAATAGTTTCGATTGAACCTGCTGTTGCCTGGTTGATAGCTTCAGGAAGTGATTTTATATTGTCGTGAAGTACGCCTAAATCACCAATCAGCTCAATCAGGAGAGCATCACGCGCCGTTTTAGGTGCTCTGATTTCATCCTGCATGACTACTCCTTAGAAATTAAAAGAGGTTGGCGTAAACATCGTCAAGGTTGCGCTTTACGCCTTTAGCAAGTGATTTGAGGCTAAACATATCTGCCCATGCGTTTCTGTCTTTCGCGCTGGCTTCTTTATTTTTAAGGAGCGCTTTATAATCTGTGCTATCTGCAAGCAGAGCATCGACCGTCAGACCCTTAATAGATAAAGCGTCAAAGATTTCATTTTCATAAATTGCACACTCTTTATTTAAATAGAACGACTTTTTTTATGTCGTGCAATAATGAATGGAAATTCATTATCTACATCTACATCAACACGATTAAAGATCACTTTCACTTTATCAGCAGGGATACCAATGCTTGCGAGCGTGTCCAGCATTTGAATTGTTTCTTTTTGTTCTTTGGTTCCAGATGTTACGGGGATAACGAAATAATCAAATTCCTCATGGGAATCATCAAATTTAATCATGTTATTCATGAAGTCTTCAATGTTAGATGCGCCAATATCAATAATCGCGTCGTCTTCTAACATTATCTTCTTGAACAGTTCACGGAATTTGTCGCCATTCATTTTTCAACATCAATGCCCAAACCTTCGGCTGTTTCATTGATGGATTCAATGGCGAAAATAGTAGCACCATTCATGCGTGGTGATAACAGATGCGCTGCCACGGTTGTTTTTCCAACTGTGCCGGTATAGTTAAGAATTGCTACTTTCATCTTCTTCTCCTGCTGAATTTTGAAGTTCTTCTAAGTCGATGGATTGCGATCTAAGTTTCTTCAGGTCGCCTGGATTTCTGATCGCCTTTCTCGGCTGTTCTACCGCTCGCCCATCACTTGATTTTGTTTGCTCAGGTTCGGCTTTGCTTACTGGTGGTACTTTCGTTACCCGCTCTATTTCACTGAGGCAGTATTTTTTTACATACCGGGTGAACTGCGGGTAACTCATTTCTAAATCAGGGTATGACTCAAAAATCATTTTCTGAGTTTCGCCAAGTGAAAGACGACTTTTGATTTCGTCCAGCCGTGGCAAGAATTGACTTCTCCCCTGTCTAGGTTGTTTACGCCAGTCTGACATGTTCTACCCCATGTGTTGAGAATGGCTCCATTTTAATCGGTTATCTGCACTTAATGCAATGTAGTGCAACCTAATGCAACAACTTAACCTTGCAATGCAATCTAATGCAATGTAGTGCAACTGTCAACGGTTTTTGTGAAATTTAATGCAACTCTGTGTAATTCAGTGAAACCTCAGTTCTAAAACAGAGGCACGTTACCGACTGTATACAAATGCCTGGCGGCCTTTGCATACAGTCGCGTGCCAAAGGGGATACCCCTTTGAAACCCCGCATGGCGGGAACATCGTCACCAGTTCAGGTAGGTCACTATGGCTGCTAAACATAAGAAAGAAATTGTTGTTTCGTTGCGTATTACTCCTGACGAGTTTTCGCCATTTGAAAAGCAAATAAAAGAATCCCAACTCAGCCGTTCAGCATTTTTCATAAAGCTGGTATTGGATAAACAAGGCTCAATAAATATTGAGGTAAAAGATACCCGGCAATTATTATACCTTTTTAATAAGTCCAGCAATAATATAAATCAACTTGCGTTAAAGGTTAATGTTGCTCATAAAAATGGTACTATATCTGACAGGAAGTATACTTTGTTTTTGAATGCCATCCTCAATATCGAAGCGCTTATAAAAAAGGCGGTGGAAGATGCTGATTAGATGTAAAGGGTACAATTCCGGAGTAAAAGAATATTTGGAGGAAGGTCAAAAGTCTGGTCGAGAGTTTACACGCGATGAACTTGATGAACGTATCATTCTTGATGGTAATCTCGATCTAACAGAAATGATTTATAAAAGCATTCCAGATAAAGGACAAGATCGTTATCTGACCTTTACTCTGTCTTTTAAGTAAGAACAGATTGATGAGGAGAAAATATCCAAAATTACGCAGGAATTTAAATCATTCCTGATGAAGTCGTATGCATCTGATGAATATAACTTCTATGCTGAAGCACACATTCCAAAAATTAAAACAATGAAAGACCGTAAGACTGGTGAATCGGTTGACAGAAAACCACATATCCATATTGTTATACCCAGAAAGAATTTACTTTCCGGTAATGAAATGAATCCTGTAGGAAGTTATAAGTAAAATGAAAAATACCTTGAGGCTTTTCAGGAGTTCATAAACCAAAATATGCTCTGGAATCCCCGCGAGAAAACATGCGTTTGACACCTACAGGATATGCGGAAATGTTATCTCGGTATAAAGGGGATGAATTTCAAGCAAAGAATAAAGAATTTAAACTTCAAATAATCCAGCAGATTCACGATAAAGGGATAAAGACACGTAAATTATTTTATGAATTGGTCGCTGAATATGGTGAAACAAAAATAAGAAATGCTGGAAAGGAAAATGAATATATTGCAGTTAAACTTGATGGTGACAAGAAGTTTACCAATCTGAAAGAAACGATTTTCAGTGATGAGTTTATTGTCAACAGGCAAACAGCTTTGCCACCCCTTGATAAAAGTGTAATCAACCGTCGATTTTCTGAATGGGAACGACGGGCTGGTGAAATAAAATATATAGATAAAATTTCATCTGAAAAATTTAGAGATAAATACTATGACTCTGACGCGGAAACTAAAACTTTATTGCTAAATAACTGTATCAATAAGTTCTATAAGGAATATCGAGGTTCTGATGGCATACGAAGTGAACGGACGGGAAATAACCAGCGAGGTTTTACTCAAGCTGAAAGAGGAAGTACTCCCCCACCTACCCATAGCTTGCAAGACCTGTCCAATGGTGACAGGTGCATGGAGAGGGAAAAGAAATAAAGGCGTATTGTCGGGTGATGCACGTTTACACATGGCAGACCAGCAAACCCACGGAAATACTGGATTGCGACGCACTCTATCAGACAGAAGAGGAGGAAGAAGAATAACCCGGAAGTTACAGACCCCCTACCCTGTAATTCCACGTCTGAAGAACCGTATCCCTACGTTGATTAACATTAAACGGAGAGGTGATGCCCTTTTCCCAGCTGGCTCTATTACTGGCAAGCAAGCGGTTGTTCCCTTTCAGAAATCTATTAATGCAAACGTAAATACATCTTCCCTGTCGGCCTGGCTTATCCGCCGCTTAAGTGAGCAACCAGTTAGCCAAAACGTCAGCAAGCTACTCAAAACAATAGATCGTGACTTCTATGACATCTGGAAGGAGGTACTTGGCGATAAGCGATTCAGCTATGAAGAGAAAAACTAACTGATTTCAGTTATGCATTTTGAGCGACTGAAAAGGAAAGATGCCGTCTTGATGGTTAGGAATCTGAATC
>NZ_MAYS01000120.1 GCF_001756855.1 Candidatus Erwinia dacicola
GTAGCGACAATGCCAGCGCCCGCCCATACGTCGGGGCTTTATCTGTGTTGATCAACCGTGGAATTTGCAGGCGCTTCGTATTATTCAGAAGTTTACCCATAAAGCGATAGGCGGCTTTGGTGTGACGACGTGAAGACAGGTAAAAGTCAATGGTGCAGCCCCTGCTGTCGACGGCGCGGTACAGATAAGCCCAGCGTCCGTTGACCTTCACGTAGGTTTCATCGAGATGCCATGAGCCAAAACCGGAAGGTTGACGCCAGTACCAGCGCCGCCGCTTTTCCATCTCAGGTGCATAACGCTGAACCCATCGATAAATCGTGGTGTGATCGACATTTACCCCTCGCTCAGCCAGCATCTCCTGCAGCTCACGATAACTGATGCCATATTTGCAGTACCAGCGGACGGCCCACAGGATAATATGACGCTCAAAATGTCGACCTTTAAATGGGTTCATGTGCTGCTCCTTCAACTAAACAGTGGCATCAGTTTACCATCGCCAGATCTTTGCAACAGTGCCCGGATGAGCATGTGAAGCAGCTCTGGCGTCAGCTTTCCACTGATACGAAGTGTCCCGGCGGGAAGAACCAGCTCACAGCAGGGCGCGTCGTCGCTCAGAACGGAGGGAGGATGCGTCGGTTCGGGGCCGGATTCAGCGGCGAGCGTCACGGGCAGCATGAGTGGAGCGTCTGTCCGTGCAGCCAGCAGCTCCTGCTGATAACGACGGCGCCAGTTGAAGAGCAGATTGTCATTAATGTTATTTTCACGGGCAAGCTGTGCCACGCTGACGCTGGGCTGCATCGACTGTGCCACCAGTGCGATTTTGAAGTCGCATGATGATCGGCCCGACGCACAATAAATACCCCTTTTCCGAACCACATTGCGTGAGAATGGAAACCCATCTCAAATCACTTTATCTGAGAATCAAATCACATTAACTGATTCTGAATTACATTACCGATCCGCCAGCGCACCCTTGCTGAGAATAAGCAAACCATCAGAAAAACGGCCGGTTTTCTGGTGCCTTAAATATCAATTCCATCTTCTCTTTCCGCAAGAAAACCCACTGAGGGAAGTCGTTAGCGGCTACTGACCCTGCAGCACAGACAGCAGCGCCTGTGTGTCAAGCCGGCCCACGGCATCACTCCCTTCCAGCAAATTCTCTGCCATCTGTCGTTTCCGGCTGTGCAGGGCAACCATCTGCTCCTCTATAAGTCCCTTCCATCACCAGACGGTACACCGTCACCGGATGTGTCTGTCCCATACGGTGAGCCCGGTCACTGGCTTGGTCCTCAACAGCTGGATTCCACCACGGGTCGAGGTGAATGACGTAATCCGCCGCCGTCAGATTAAGTCCGGTGCCTCCGGCCTTCAGGCTTATCAGAAACAGGTCGCCCTCTCCGGCCTGAAAGACGGACACCCGCTTCTGACGCTCCGCAGGTGAGGTGGCCCCGTCCAGATACTGGTAGGCAATACCCTGCCCGTCCAGTGCCGTCCGCAGCAGCGTCAGGTGGTCAACAAACTGACTGAAGACCAGCGTCTTGTGGTGATTTTTCCGCAGCTCGCTGATAATTGCCAGACAGGCGGACAGCTTGCTGCTTTCCGGCGCAACATCGTCCAGCACCAGTGACGGATTGCAGCAGAACCGCCGCAGGCGGGTGATTTCCGTCAGCACCTGCAACGGGCTGATATCATCGCCATTGCTCAGACGCTCAACTGCCTGTTGCCGCAGGGCTTCATACCAGTGACGCTCCCCGTTACTCATCGGTATCTGGTGCAGCACGTCCGTGCGGGGTGGCAGTTCATCAAGTACCTGCGCCTTGGTTCTGCGCAGCATGAAGGGTTTTATCAGCTGCTTCAGCGTCATGGCAGCCAGCCTGTCATCCTGCTCTGCCGGGCTGACAAATCGCTGGTTAAATGATTTCAGGCTACCCAGCAGTCCGGGATTAAGGAAACGGAACAGACTCCACAGCTCACTCAGATGGTTTTCAACCGGCGTGCCACTCAGCGCCAGCCGGAAATCTGCTTTCAGCACGGTTACCGTCCGGGCGCGCTGCGTCTGTGCGTTCTTGATGACCTGTGCTTCATCTAGCACTACGCTGTGCCACCGCTGGTCGGTAAACGTCTGCGCATCCTGCAGCAACAGCCCATAGCTGACCACCACCACATCAAAGGCACCGGTGGCCGGAAGGCTGCGACAGCACCGGTAATCATGCATCTTGAGCGCGGGGGCAAACCGTTTGCTTTCGTTCAGCCAGTTATGGGTGACAGAGGTCGGGGCTACCACCAGTTGCGGGCCGCCTAGGGCTCGTTCGAGCAGCAGGGCCAGCGCCTGCAGGGTTTTTCCCAGCCCCATATCATCCGCCAGACAGGCACCCACACCCCAGCGTGCCAGCCGCGACAGCCAGCAGAACCCTTCCTGCTGGTAGTCACGCAGCTCTGCCTGCAGCGTGGACGGTATTTTCGGGTGATGATTTTCCCTTGCCTCCAGCTCATGCAGCTGACGGTGCCAGTCGTGGTCTCCCGTAAGATGACCCGCCTCACCGGCAAGAGCCTTCATAAATGGCAGGGTCAGCGCATTCAGGGTCAGGTCCTCTCCGTCGTTTCCGGCGAGCAGAGCTATCTGCTGCAGACGCTGGCGCAGCTGGTTATCCAGCGCGAGCCAGTCCTGCTCTCCCAGACGAATGAAACGTCCCCGGCTTTCCTGCAGAAGCGTCAGCAACTGACGCAGCTCCAACACCCGCCCGTCATCCAGCGTCAGTGCACCGCTCAGGGCAAACCACTCTCCCTGTCGCCGGATATTCAGCGTCAGGGACTGCATGTCCCTGCGCCCGCCGAGACGCAGACGCTCACCTTCCGGCCACACACACTCGAGTAGCTGGTTGTCTGTGCTACGCAGCTGTGTTAGCGCTTCCAGTGCATCCTGCGTTCTGGTGAACTGCCATTCGGTATTGTCCTGCTCCGTCTCCGCCAGCAGCGGGCAGGCATGAAGCACCTGGTGCATTTTTCGGCGCTCATTTTCTAGCTCCCGCCGGGTCTGTACCGCCTGACCCTCCCGTTCACCTTTAATCACTTCACTGCCCCGTCCCGGCGGAAACCAGGCATCGTTTTCTAGGGGGCGAACTAGCAGTTGCAGACGCAGTCCTTCCCCGAGCGACAGCAGGTGGGCATAAATTTTGACATCCGGCGGCACGTGCGGGATATGGGCCGCCAACTCAGGCAGGTCAGTCTGAACCGGAAGCAGTGGCGCGATGGCGGAGACCGACTGCAGAACTTTCTCCCTTGCCGTGACCGGAATACGCAGGCCCTTATCCACAATGGCTGCTATGCGCCGGTGCTCATCACTGACCGGGTATACTACCAGACAGGTTGGCGTTTCCTTTCGGGTGACCAGGTACTGGTCGTTATGGATGGCTGGGGACAGCTTCAGCGTCAGATGGTCGTCTTCTTCGGTAAGATTCAGGGTGACCTGTCCGGATTCAATATCAATGCGGATGTCCGGCGCATCATGCCAGAATACCGCCGGGTATCCGGCCAGCAGGGGCAGCGCGGATTCTGTATCCAGCTGATATCTGCCATTATCGTAAAAATACCCTGAAGTGTAATGAATATGCTGTGCAACCTGCCGGTCCTGAGCCACTAACCAGGGCAGAGTATCGGCTGATTCATAAAGACGTTTCAGGGCAACAGCCCGCCCCTTACTCCAACCCTGTTTGTTATGCTTTTGCTCCAGAGGGGTCAGCTCTGCACCGTAGCGTTCCAGCTTCAGTAACCAGGCCAGCCGGGAGGTGCTGTCGCTGTTTTTCGGCGTCAGCTGACTCAGCGCCTCCAGCGCATATTCCCAGGCAGCCTTACGCTGCCAGAGTCCACTCAGGGGAGAACGGTCGGCTACCGGCCCCGGAGGCGGGGCGCTGAACTGCAGGTGCAGCAGCGTGCGGATTTCATATGCCGGTAGTCTGTATCCCCGGCTTTCCAGCTGACCGGCAAAAATCTCCAGACGCTTTCTGAGCTGATTCGGGTCAGGGGCGTCCTCCCGCCAGTACAGCACCAGCGCCTGCAGAACGCCGGACATACCAACCAGCTGCCCGGCGATGTTCGCCGGGGGTGAGGGTGAGGGAGATGTTCCGCCTCGCTCCAGGAGCAGACCCTGCAGCAAGGACCATCCAATACCAAAGCCCTTATCAATAGCATGGAGTGTCAGTTCACGTAACGTGAGGGTATGTTCAGGCTCATCGCGGGTTAACAGCATAAGGGCGGCCATCACTGACTGCAGCGGTGGCAGATGCAGTTTACGTTTGCGCGTCATTTTCCGGTACTGACTGAGCATCTGTCGGTATGCTTCCATCACGCCCTCCCGGTTCCCGCGGTACAGGGCTGTCCAGCCCGTCACCGTAGGAGACAGGGCACCGGTTTTTTCAACTTATCCAGCAGCGCGCGCTCGTCGCGCCATAACGCCTGCTGGGCCAGCGGGTCACACAATGCATCAGGAATAACGGGCAGCACGGAGACATAATCGCGGGCAAACAGCCAGATGTTCGTGCAGTCGCTGAGCTGGTAGCAGGCATCGCTTAACGCAGTGGCCAGCAGCAAGGTCTGCATGTTCTTATCCAGCCGGATGAAGATGTCCCGGCCCGCATCGTCCGCAAACAGGCTGACCGCCGGATGGGTGGAAAAGCCATAATCAAACCCAGCCATCCACTCCGTCAGACGCTGCGGTAGGCTGACCGTATCCCCTGTCAGAATGGCGGTCCACAGCCGGGTGCGGTATGGGTGCAGCCCCCCCCTCAGGTGAAAGTCCATGGTATTTTTTAGCACCCTGTCCCGGGCGTCCGGCTGCGTCAGCAGCCAGAGAAATACAGAATTTTCACAGTTTGTAATGAGCCGCCAGCGGGTATCGGTTTTCTGCAGCCAGCCCTGCTGCTGCAGAAATGCCAGCGCATCGTCCATCTCAGCGGAATTCATGTGCCGGTGGCTGGCGGGACTGATACCCAGAATGTGAAGATTATCCTGCAGAGCCGTTTTTGACATTTCGCCCATCAGCGCCAGCTGGCAAAGAATAGTAGAAAAATGAGGCGGAAGCTGAGCAACCGCAGTCACGTGTGACGCTCTGATACCGTCAACTGAAGATGCTTCGCCGTTAATGTTAATGTTCATATCCCTGCCTGTGAGAGTGATATTCCATGGTAACTCTGCCCGGATCCCGGATAAGGACAATATGATGCCCGACGTGGGAAAACGTCAGAACTGTTCATAATGACAACCCGGCCGCCCGCATTTCTTTGACTAGTTCATTCGCGCGCTGAGAGTTCAGAGTGCCCCGCATCAGCCGTCTGATTTCCGGAAGACGGGCATCAAATTGCGCGCACAGCGAGCGGATATCATAGCCATGTCGGGTCAGCTGAGGTTCGAGGTCATCTATCCGGCGGAACATCACTGTTTCCACCGTCGTGGCATCAACCGGCTTTACACCCATTTCAAACCCGGTCTCAAAAGTACGCACCAAGTGACGTCCAATCTGAAGAGGGATCTTCAGGCGAGTGGCAAGCAGGTCTAGGGCATCCTCTGTGATCACATCGGCGACGTTTGTTCCCTCCGGGAGCACGCCCTGCATCACCCAGTCGATATAGTCCCGCGGGCGATCCCTCAGCCCTCCAAATTCAAACACCGTTGTTTGGTCACCCACTTCCTCCATGTAGGGACGGCGTAAATCATTTTTAGTTTGGGGTGTGGATTTGACCCTATAAATCCAGACACCAGATCACTCTTAAGTTAACGACTCGCGCCGTCGACGATACTCACGTGGTGAGCAGTATCCCAGTGCACTGTGGGGATGCTGATCATTATGGCACTGTTGCAAAGATATTGATGAGTTAGCCTTTCGTGTTATTGAAAGGTCTTATCTTTCAAAGACTAGTGGTCAACTAATACTGGCCACAGCATTAGACTGTAAGTAGTACAGCCGCTCAGATTCGTTGGGCGTCAGACTGCCGTTATACCAGTGGGGCCTGATAGCGCTGTAATATCCCGTTATATAGCGGATTATCGCGCCCTGGGCTTCGCTGAAGCTGTTATAGCCCTTCGTCGGCACCCATTCGGTCTTCAGGCTCCAGAAGAACCGCTCCATAGGGGCGTTATCCCAGCAGTGTCCCCGTCG
>NZ_MAYS01000121.1 GCF_001756855.1 Candidatus Erwinia dacicola
CAGTAATAGGTTAAGTGATAGAAAGTGTATGGAAATATAGGAGCCAATCCATGAGAAGGAAGAGAAAGTGAGAACTTTCACTTTGCGCTATCCGGAGTCGTTTGGTGAGCAGCTGGTGCTGGCAGCAGCGGAGCATCAGCTGTCGCTTAACAGCTATATTGTGGCGGCTCTCAGCAAAAAAATGAAAAAAGCTTGGAGCGAAAACAGGGTCGGGCATGCCGGACCTCTGCGGCTGTCAGTAGCGGTGATAGCCTTTCTGCGCGTTGGTCACTTTCACTAGGTAGCGGCGTGATTCCGCTGACGGATGGTTGGTGGTTAGCTGCTGATAGACTTGCGCCGGTGACATCTCGTTAATGTTGCTGAAGGCTCGATTTTTATCGCTGGAGAATACCCGCAGCACGCTGCCCGCTCCACCGTTGTAGGCGATGATGACCGCATAGCGGCGCGAGGTGCTGTTGCTGATGCTGGACAGATAGCTGCCCTGCAAGATCGACAGGTACGCGGTACCGGCATCGATGTTGTTTTCCGGGTCCAGCAGATAGCTACGGCTCGGCTTGCCCCATTTCCCCTTCATACGGAAAACGTCGACCCCGGCAGTATGCTGCACCACCTGCATCAGACCCAGCGCATCCGCATGGCTGACCGCATACGGGTTGAAGCTCGATTCAATCTGCATAATCGCCAGGATCAGCGACTGATCGACGCCGTATTTCTCGGCTGCTTTACGAACCATGGGCAGGTATTTGTGCGCACGCTTGTCCAAGTGATTTGGCACCATCAGAATGGTGACGGACCAGATCACATGCAGGCCGGAGTTACGCTTTTGCAGCTTATGTTGGATCAGGTAATCCGCAAAGCTGGCAGCGCGGCCCTGCCAACGGATTGGCTGGCGGGTGTTATCCAGCACCTGGCCGTACAGCAGCGGCTCTTTACTGATCTGAATATCGTTAACGTCGGAGTAGAGATCGACATTACCCGGATCTTCGCCGATCAGCAGGGTCGTGATAATCGCTTGGCGCAGGCTGGCTATTGGATCCGTTCCGGCGATGGTTTCGATGGTAATGCTACCGGTGTCGAAGTTGATGTGGCTACGGGTGTAATATTGATCGCTGTACTTCACGTAATCTTTTGAACCGGCGATCAGTACTTCGTTAATGCCCCAAATATTCTCAATGTTGTGGGCAAACTGACCCATCAGGATATCATAGCCATTGGTGTCTTTAACCCACTCTTCATGATAGTTATTTTGTTTCTTGCCGGAGCAGGACATCAGTAATGGTGCAATAACCAGCAGACTTATCAGTTTCTTATTCATCGTTTAATGCTTCGCCTACAATTGAGAGGGCCTCATCTGTGAGGCCCAACGCTTATTCTTCTGGCAGGGTATAACCTTCGATATGGACTTCATGGCCTTCAAACAGAAACTTAATCATCTCCTGCTCCAGCAGCTTACGGTCATCTGGATTCATCATGCTGAGTTTCTTTTCGTTGATCAGCATAGTCTGTTTTGCCATCCATTGTGACCAAGCTTCTTTAGAAATCTCGTTGTAGATGCGTTTACCCACATCGCCCGGATACAGCTGAAAATCCTGCCCTTCGGCGTCACGTTGCAGGAACGTGCAAAAAATAGTTTGGCTCATTACTCTTCCTCTGTCGTGCGAGCGCTCAGCGCCATTTGCTGCGGCTGACGCAGCTTCTGTAGCAGACGTTCCACCGGCGCGGCCAGCCCTACGGCGGGCGGTTGCACTAAGTTATACCAGAGACCCGGCCCGGCATCCATTGCCACACGGGCAGAAGGCAGATCCAGCCACATAGGCACGATATCCAGATGGAAATGGCTGAAGGTGTGGCGGAAGGCGGTCATCTGCTGCAGCGGCTGGTCATCCACTCCGTTGTTGCGTAACGCTTGGCTCAGCTCCTCTTCAGTGCTGTACTGCGGGAAGCAGAACAGGCCGCCCCACAGCCCCACCGGCGGGCGCTTCTCCAGCCAGACATCCTGCCCCTGCTGCATTAGCAGCAGCCAGGCTGTGCGGTGCGGAATGGTCTGCTTCGGATTTTTGCCAGGGTACTGTGCCCAGCTGCTGTTAGCATAGGCAACGCAGCCGAGGTTCAACGGGCAGATCTCGCATTTGGGTTTGGAGCGCGTGCAGACCATTGCGCCCAGATCCATCATCGCTTGGTTAAACTGGCTGACTCCCTCGGCTGGGGTTACGTCTTCGCTGATCTGCCACAGGCGTTTATCCACCTTTTTCTTCCCCGGCCAGCCGTCCACCGCATAGCATCGCGCCAGCACGCGCTTCACGTTGCCGTCAAGAATAGGGAAGTGCTTACCGAGCGCCAGAGAGAGGATAGATCCGGCGGTAGAACGCCCGACGCCGGGCAGGTTAGCGACCTCTTCGAAGGTCTGCGGGAAGAGACCGCCATGCTGCTCGACCACCCTTTTCGCCGCTTTATGCAGGTTGCGCGCGCGGGCGTAATAGCCGAGGCCGGTCCACAGGTACAGTACCTCATCCAGCGGCGCGGCGGCGAGGTCGGTGACGGTTGGGAAACGCGCCATAAAGCGTTCAAAATAGGGGATGACGGTTGCGACCTGCGTCTGTTGCAGCATCACCTCGGACAGCCAGACTTTGTACGGCGTTTTTTCCAGCTGCCACGGCAGGGTTTTCCGCCCGAAACGTTGATACCACGCCAGTACCTGCTGAGAAAATTGTGCTGCCTGCATCATCGAAACCGCCGCCGTGTCGTTGCTAAAAATCAGGCAGGGATTCCAGCACAGACAGTAAGGAGTGTAAACCGGATAATCACGGTAATTTGTTGTCGCATCGCTGACCGGATGCTGCCAGTGATGCCAGCGACGTCTATACTGCTAGCCGGGTAATCTGACAAGCAGGGCGGTCTTTATGTTTTGCCTTCCTGAAGGCATAATGCCCGCTTTCCAAAGTGCACAGCCGCAGGCAGAATTATGAAAAACGATGTTATCTCACCGAAATTTGACGAAAATGGTCGCGCTATGCGCCGGATCCGCAGCTTTGTGCGCCGCCAAGGCCGTCTGACTAAAGGTCAGCAGCAGGCGCTGGATCAGCTGTGGCCGGTGATGGGTGTTGAGTATCAGTCGGAACCGGTCGATTTAACCACGCTGTTTGGCCGCGATGCGCCGGTGGTATTAGATATTGGCTTTGGCATGGGCGCTTCGCTGGTGTCGATGGCGGCCAGCAATCCACAGCAGAATTTCCTCGGCATTGAAGTTCACTCGCCGGGCGTGGGGGCTTGCTTGGCTACGGCCCATGAAGCGGGCGTCGATAACCTGCGCGTGATGTGCCATGACGCGGTGGAAGTGCTGAACACCATGATCCCGGATAATTCGCTGCGTATGGTGCAACTGTTCTTCCCCGATCCGTGGCATAAAACGCGCCACAATAAGCGCCGCATCGTGCAGGTGCCGTTTGCCGAGTTGGTGATGCGCAAGCTGAAGGTGGGCGGCGTGTTCCACATGGCAACCGACTGGGAAGCCTATGCTGAATACATGCTCGAAGTAATGAGCAGCATCGACGGTTACAAGAACCAGTCGGAAACGGCTAACTGGGTGCCACGCCCGGAATCACGGCCATTAACTAAATTTGAGCAGCGTGGCCAGCGTCTTGGCCACGGTGTTTGGGATCTGATGTTTGGGAGGGTTAAATAATGGCTACACAACGCAGTCGTCGTCTTCGTAAAAAAATGCACATTGATGAGTTTCAGGAGTTAGGTTTTTCCGTAGGCTTCACATTCCCGGAAGGCAGCAGCGAAGAGACCATCAAGAGTACGGTTGATGCCCTAATCAATGAAGTGATCGACCCTAACGGCCTAGCGTTTGACGGCAGCGGTTACCTGCAGTGGGAAGGTCTGATCTGCCTGCAGAAAATCGGTAAATGCACCGATGAGCACCGCGAGCTGGTTAAGAACTGGCTGGAGGCGTGTAAGCTCAACGATGTCAAAGTAACCGAACTCTTCGACTTCTGGTGGGACTAACTTGTCAGGACTGACCTCGAAAAAGAGGGTCAGCCCCTACATAGAGAAAGCTCATCACTCATTGTAGGGGCCGATCTTTTTTCGTTCAGCCCTTTCTCTATCAAGGAGCGAAATTTATGCGCAAAGCGCTTTTCAGCGGGGCATTACTGCTGCTGGTCACCGGTCAGGCACAGGCCGATTATCGGTGCAGCATGAATCCCCGAGACGACATCATCATCAGCCCGAACTTGGTTAAGGTGGTGGGTGCCAGCGGTAAACTGGCAATCTCTCCGGTAGGCGATGTGCAGCGCAACGGCAAAGTGGTCGATGTTGACGCCGCCACGCGCCAGAAAGCCATTGATTACCAGAACGCGCTGCGCCGCGACCTGCCGTTGATTGATCGCGGTGCCCAGCAGCGCCTAGAGAAAGGCCGCGTGGCGCTGGACCGGGTGGTGGTGGAGAAGCTGGGTAAGAACAGTAACGTGCGTAAGCGCCTGACGACGCTGGACGGCCAGCTGAAGCAGCAGATGGACCGCATTATCGAGCACCGCAGCGACGGCTTAACCTTCCACCATCAGGCGGTCAATCAGGTGCGTCAGGACGGTGAGCAGCTGGTGCAGAACGCGCTGGGCGGCGTGGTGCAGGACAGCCTGAACGAGATGGGCGGCAAGCAGACCAGCAGCGATAATCCGCTGCAGACGATTATGGGCAACCTTGGTGGTTTACAGCAAGCAATTCAGGCTGAGTGGAGCAATCAGGAGCAGGATTTCCAGAACTTTGGTCATGAGGTGTGTAATCGCGTGACAACGCTGGAAGGGCAACGCAAAGCGTTGATTGCCGCTCTTAAATAATCGTAATCTTATGCGGGCTGGCCGAAAAAGAAGGTCAGCCCATGTCTATTATTTCCACCAATCGTAATGAACGTAGCGCCCTTACAGGGCGAGCGTCAC
>NZ_MAYS01000122.1 GCF_001756855.1 Candidatus Erwinia dacicola
CACACTGGCCCGCCAGTATGCCGAACAGGCGCTGCAGCCGCTGATTGATGACAAACGGGCGACCGCTGTGGATGTGGTCGTCACCTCGCCTGAAACCGGCTGGCTGCAGCTGTCCATCATGGTCACACAGGCAGGCGGCAACGTCCTGACGTTCACCCACCCGGTCAAAGTGGTTTAAACGGAGTTTATATGGCTCGCAGCGTACCGGCACTCGCCGACATGACTCAACGACAGCTACGTGATATCCGTAACCAGTTACCGGATGCGGACGTCTCCGGTGACAGCGACTACGCCATACGGGCGAATGCCGTCTCCGGCGTGGCGCAGGGACTTTATAATGACCAGAGTTGGATACTGCGCCAGATATTCCCGGACACCGCCGACCACGACTGGCTGGTTCGACAGCGCGGTGACGATTAAAACCATGCGTGGTGGCACTGATGCCGAGAGCGATACCTCGCTGCTTTCGCGTCTGCTGGAGCTGATGCGCCGCACGCCAGCCGGGGGCAACAAATACGACTACCGCCGCTGGGCGATGGAGGTCAGCGGCGTGACGGAAGCGTATGTTTACCCCCTGCGCCGGGGCTACGGCACCGTGGACGTGGTGATTACCGCCAGCGGCGGTCTGCCGTCCGACGAGATACTCAAGGCGGTACAGGCCCATATCGACGACCAGCGCCCGGTGACGGCAAAAGACACGCTGGTGATGGCCCCGGAGCCGGTGAGTACCGATATTTCTGTGAAAGTCAGCCTCGACGGGCTGTCGCTCGATGAGGCCAGGACGCAGATAACCCAGGTGCTGACGGACTACTTCAGCCGTCTGGCTCCGGGGGAGATTGCGGTCAGAACCCAGATGGGGGCACTGATTTCCGATACCTCCGGTGTGGTGGATTACGAGCTGACCGCGCCGACCGGTAACGTCGTGCCAGAGGTCAGCGAGAAGACCGTGCAGTGGATACGTCCGGGCACCATCACCGTGGATGAACTCAAATGACCCGGAACGACTGGCGCGAACTGCTTTATCTGCTGCCTGATGGCTATGCACGCGATGGTAAGCGGCTGAACGCTGAACTGCAGGCCGAGGGAAATATGCTGGCCAGCGTCGAGCGCAGCGCTCAGGACGTGCTGAACGGCGTAACACCTTTTACTGCCGTGGCGCTGCTTTCGTACTGGGAGCGCGTACTGGGCTTATCGGTCAGCAACGGGATGACCATTCAGGCCCGCCGTCAGCAGATTATGGCGAAGCTGGTTGAGACCGGGGGGTTGAGTCGCAGCTACTTTATCCGTCTGGCGAAGTCGCTGGGGTATGACGTCACCATTGATGAGCCGGAGCCGTTCCGCTGTGGCCGTAACCGCTGCGGTGACCGTCTGTGGATACCGGAAATTGTCTGGGTGTGGATTGTGAATATTCAGGATGGTCAGGTGCCGGTTTACCGCTTCCGCTGTGGCAGCTCGGCCACGGGTGAGCGCCTGATGTCATTTGGCCAGAATATGCTGGAAAGCATATTCCGCGATTTAAAGCCCGCGCACACGCAGGTTGTATTTAATTACGTGGAGAATAAAACGTAATGAAAGATATTATCGAGCCGGTCGATACCGACGATGGTTTATTTCACGATGGCGACCCGTCAACCGGCGCGGAAGGCACTATCGTTTACGCGAAAATCATGAACGCGCTTCAGGACGGTATTATTGATATTCAGACCGAGAATAAAAATATTCTGGCTGAAGCTCAGATGACACCTGACCCGTCGAAGAATAACCAGTTGCTGACGGCCATCAAGGCAATCGCTACGGCAATTGCGGCCACAGCAGCATCGGTGGCCGTTCCCGTTGGCACACCGCTGGCATGGCCAACAACCACGCCACCGGACGGGTACGCCATCATGCAGGGTCAGGCGTTCGACACCGCCAAATACCCGAAAACTGCTGCGGCCTATCCATCCGGCAAGCTGCCCGATATGCGTGGGCAGACCATTAAAGGTGCGCCTGATGGTCGTGCGCTGCTGAGCCTTGAGGCCGATGGCATCAAGTCGCACACACATACCGCGACGGCGTCAAATACCGACCTCGGCACCAAGACCTCAGCCGCCTTTGATTATGGGACGAAAACCACGTCAAACACGGATTTGGGGACAAAGGCGACAACGGCATTTGATTATGGCACTAAGACAACGAACAGCACTGGCGCTCATGTCCACACGTATGTAACGGACCATCAAACTGGATCACTGCGTGGTCCTTCCGGGGGGGAGAATTCATCAGGCAATGCAAATACCAGTAGCGCAGGTGCCCATACCCACACAGTTGCTATCGGTTCGCACACCCATAACGTGGCAATCGGTGCTCACGCTCACACAGTGGCCATTGGTGCGCACACGCACACTATTGTTATGGGCGCTCACGGTCACACTATCACGGTCGCCGCAGCCGGAAATGCGGAAAATACCGTTAAAAATATCGCATTTAATTATATTGTGAGGCTCGCATGACTTTTAAAATGTCCGACAAGGCACAGACCATTAAGGTTTTTAATTTACGCGCAGACACCAGTGAATTTATTGGTGCCGGTGATGCGTATATTGCACCGCATACGGGATTACCGGCTAACTGCACCGAAATAGCGCCACCGGCTATTCCTTTCGACCATGTTGCTATTTTTGATGAAGCGAAGCAGGCGTGGTCGCTCATTGAAGACCATCGTGGCGTCACCGTTTATGATACTACCTCTGGGGCATCAACTGTCATTGAGGAGCTGGGGCCGTTGCCAGAGAACGTGGTGACAACGGCTCCCTCGGGCAAGTATGAGAAGTGGGACGGGAAAGCGTGGATCAAGGATGAAGATGCAGAAAAAAATGCGCTACTGGCTGAAGCTACTAACAAACAGAACCAGTTAATCACTGAGGCCCGTCAGGTCATTGCTGAATGGCAAACCGCACTGATGCTGGGGGCACTCTCTGACGATAACAAAGTCAAATTACAGGCATGGCTCGACTATATTGAGGCGCTGAAAAAAGTCGACCTCAGCAAGCCGGAGTGGCCGGAAAAACCTGCGCAATAGAATTAATATCAACAACGAGATAATACCATGAGGCTTTCTTTATGGGTTTTCTCCCTGTTTAATCGTAACTCCAATGAGGAAATAAAAATGGCTGAAATTAAAGATATTGTGAATGACGACCTGGTGAAAAAAGCATTGCTCTCTGAGCAGGTAAAAGAGGCGGTTAAAACCCAGATTAAAACTGACCTGGATGGTCAGATTGATGGAGCGGTCG
>NZ_MAYS01000123.1 GCF_001756855.1 Candidatus Erwinia dacicola
CCGGCAGCGTGAAGAAGGTCAGCATCGAGCCGGGTGACAGCGCGTGGGATGCACTGAAGCGCGTCGCTGAAATGAGCGGCCTGTGGCCGTGGATGGCCCCGGACGGCACCCTGATTATCGGTGGGCCGGACTACAGCGCCACGCCGGTGGATACACTCATCATGCACCATGACGGCCAGAACAATAATCTGCTCAGGCTGGGCAAGCGTACCGACATGAGCGGGCGTTACTCTCAGACCACGGTACTGGCGCAGGGCCACGGCACGGGTCATGAGGATGGCAAGGCAAACCGTAAATGCACGGTGAAGGACACCACCATGACGCTTTACCGCCCGCGTATCGTGGTGGAGGGTGACTCACAGAGTGATGAAGAGGTGCAGTTCCGCGCCCGCAAGCTGCAGGCGGATGCCAGGCTGAACGGTTTTGCGCTCTCGGCCACCCTGCGCGGCTTCACTACCGCGAACGGCACGCTGTGGGCACCAGGCCAGCGGGTTTACGTTAAAAGCGACGTTCACGGGGTGGACGATGTTTACTTCATCATGCGGCGCACCTTCCGGGGCGGACGTGGCCAGCGGCAGGAAACCTCGCTGCTGTTGCGTGAAGATGGTATCTGGCTACCGGATGCGTATCCGAAGTCCGGCCACCGTAAAGGGCACCGGCGCGGCAAAAAAGACAAGGGACTGTGGACAACATGGGAGCAGGTCGACAATGCCTGATTTTTCGGCACTGATAGATAAGCGCATTCGCAAGGCGCTCGGTGGCATACGTCTGGCCTTTCGCAGCGTGCTGACCTGTATCACCACCACGGGCGGCGTCCAGACCGCGCAGGTGGCCGGGCTGGCCCCTGAAGGGCTGGAAGGCATCGAGATGTTTCAGCAGTACGGCTTCACTGCCGCACCGCCAGAGGGTGCGATGGCGATCGTGTTGCCGCCGGGCGGGCGTACCAGCCATGGGATCGTGATTGCCACCGAACACTGCAGCTACCGTCTGCAGGGGCTGGAATCCGGCGAGGTGGCCATCTATACCGATGAGGGAGCCAGCATCGTTCTGAAGCGTAACCGCATCATCGCTGTCACCTGCGACGACTGGGAGCTGGACTGCAAACGTATGAAGGTAAACGCCTCGGAGTCGGTGGCATTCACCACGCCGGAGCTGAGTACATCCGAAAAACTCACTGCACAAGGACTTATCAGCGGTAACGGCGGTATGGCCATCAAAGGCGGCGACGGTGGCGTGACGGCCTCGTTTGAGGGTAATATCAGCCATAAAGGCGGCACCATCACCTCGGTGGCTGTCACCATCAACGGTGTTAAAATTTGGCCTCACATCCACGACACCCCGAATGGCCCGTCAGGCCAGCCCAAAAACGCATAACCCCACCGGGGCGGTATCGCCCCGGACTTAGCCGCTTCACCTCCGTACCTTCCTGCCTTATTCCCCCTGCGGCATTCTGCCCGCTATGGACGCCTATATCGATCACACCACCGGCGATTACACCGGACAACGCTGCACCGACCTGCATAACGCGGTCTGGCTGCGTCTGCGCATCCGCAAGGGCACGTACTGGGCTGACCCGCAGATGGGGTCTCGCCTGCACGAACTGGCCCGCGCGAAGGATATGCCGCAGACCCACACACTGGCCCGCCAGTATGCCGAACAGGCGCTGCAGCCGCTGATTGATGACAAACGGGCGACCGCTGTGGATGTGGTCGTCACCTCGCCTGAAACCGGCTGGCTGCGGCTTTCCATCACGGTCACCAGCGCGGGCGGGGATGTGCTGACCTTCCGGCATCCGGTCAAAGTGGTTTAAACGGGGAATTATGGCTCGCAGCGTACCGGCACTCGCCGACATGACTCAACAACAGCTCAGGGATATCCGCAACCAGCTCCCGGATGCGGACGTCTCCGGTGACAGCGACTACGCTATCCGGGCGAATGCCGTCTCCGGCGTGGCGCAGGGGCTGTACAACGACCAGAGCTGGATACTGCGTCAGATATTCCCGGACACCGCCGACCACGACTGGCTGGTGATGCACGCCCGCTCACGCGGCCTGTCACCCAAGCCTGCCAGTGCAGCAAGCGGTCAGGCAGCATTCACCGGCTCTGCGGGACTGAAAGTGCCCAGTGGTCTGCAGTTCCGTCCACGTGGCGGCAATATTCTGTACCAGACCACGGCTGAGGCCACGCTCAGCGATAAAGGCACCGTCACCGTGAGCGCCAGCGCCATGACTCCTGGCATCATGGGCAACCTCAGCGACAACACCACCGCAACACTGCTCAGTGCCCCGCAGGGTATCGACAGCGCGGTGACGATTAAAACCATGCGTGGTGGCACTGATGCCGAGAGCGATACCTCGCTGCTTTCGCGTCTGCTGGAGCTGATGCGCCGCACGCCAGCCGGGGGCAACAAATACGACTACCGCCGCTGGGCGATGGAGGTCAGCGGCGTGACGGAAGCGTATGTTTACCCCCTGCGCCGGGGCTACGGCACCGTGGACGTGGTGATTACCGCCAGCGGCGGTCTGCCGTCC
>NZ_MAYS01000124.1 GCF_001756855.1 Candidatus Erwinia dacicola
GTTCTGGCGTCAGAGGAAGCCCGACGGGCGTTTTCCCCTGGCGCTCAAGTCGCAGCTTATTCACCCAACGGGGGATAGCCGAATGGCTTACGTTAACTGCCTCTGCGGCCTTAACGTAGGTATAGCCGTGGTCGACAACTAACTTCGCCGCTTCGAGCTTAAATTCTGGCGTGAAATGTTTAGCCATTGGGTCACCTGTGGTGTTGGGAAGGTGAGAATATCACCTTCCAATCAGGTGGCCAGTATCAGTGTGCCACTACAAATCATGTAACGCTTTTTTGCAGAAGATAAAGATATACACTAGCTATGCAGTTTTTTGCGCTATATCGTCCTGCTTTTCCGATCCCGTATTGCCTTTCTCCCCTATAAACGTTCTACTTAGCCCCGTTCTTTTCGTAATCCCCTGCATACAGAAAATAACCCGCTCAGAATCGCTGCCTGTTTGAACAGTAAATGGTGTAATCCACTAGCATTGTTATAAATTGGCGACGTTTTTAGAGCAAGCGGGGCAAATGTATTACAGCATCACAACTTTTAACATCACCACAGGCAACACGATTCTTATGACGCATCGTTTAATTCCTAAAGACATTCTGGCGCTGGGCTTTATGACTTTTGCCCTGTTTGTCGGTGCCGGAAACATTATTTTCCCACCAATGGTCGGAATTCAGTCCGGCGAACACGTCTGGATTGCCGCCCAAGGCTTCCTGATCACCGCTGTAGGCCTGCCGGTGATTACCGTGATTGCGCTGGCGTGCGTTGGGGGCGGTATTGATGCTCTCAGCTCACTCATCGGTAAAACTGCAGGCTTGGTGCTGGCCACCGTCTGCTACCTCGCCGTTGGCCCGCTGTTTGCCACGCCGCGTACTGCCACCGTGTCGTTTGAAGTGGGCATTGCCCCGTTGACCGGCAACGGCCCGCTGCCGCTGTTCATTTACAGCCTGATTTACTTCGTGCTGGTGATCGGCATCTCGCTCTATCCGGGCAAGCTGCTGGACACTGTTGGTCATGTGCTGGCACCTCTGAAAATTATCGCGCTGACTATCCTTGCCGTGGCGGCGCTGCTGTGGCCCGCGGGCGGTCTTGCACCGGCCACCGCGGACTATCAGAGCGCGGCGTTCTCCAGCGGTTTCGTCAATGGTTACCTGACCATGGATACCTTGGGGGCCTTGGTGTTTGGCATCGTGATTGTGAATGCTGCCCGTTCGCGTGGCATCAGCGAGGCGAAGCTGCTGACCCGCTACACGGTGATTGCCGGTCTGATTGCTGGCGTTGGCCTGACGCTGGTCTATCTGGCGCTGTTTAAATTGGGCTCTGACAGCGCATATATCGTCGATCAGAACGCCAATGGTGCCGCTATTCTGCATGCCTACGCGCAGCACACCTTCGGGGATATGGGCAGTTTCTTCTTGGCGGCGCTTATTTTTATCGCCTGCATGGTTACTGCAGTTGGTCTGACATGTGCCTGTGCTGAGTTCTTTGAGCATCATTTGCCATTCACCTACCGCCAGCTGGTGTTTATTCTTAGTTTATTCTCGATGGTGGTATCCAACCTCGGTCTCAGCCAGCTAATCCAATTCTCAATTCCAGTGTTAACTGCGATTTATCCGCCGTGCATTGTGCTGGTACTCTTGAGTTTTACGCTGCGCTGGTGGAATAAGAGTACGAGAATTATTGCGCTAACCATGCTGGTCAGCCTGCTGTTCGGTATCGTTGATGCAATTAAAACCACCCACTTTAAAGACGTGCTGCCTGCCTTTACCCAAAATCTGCCGCTGGCCGATCAAGGTCTGGCGTGGTTGCCGCCTTCACTGGTGATGCTGGTATTGGTAGCCGTGTACGATCGTGTTTCAGGCCGGCAGTCAGTTACTGCGCATCAGCAATAGCGTTGTAAACTTTCCCCTTTTTTCCCTTGGGAAAGGAGAATCGACAGGTGGGAAAATGACAAGTACAACACTCAAAAAGGGACTGGGTACCCGCCATATTCGTTTTATGGCTCTGGGTTCAGCTATTGGTACCGGGCTGTTTTATGGCTCGGCAGATGCCATAAAAATAGCCGGTCCCGCCGTTCTTCTTGCTTATGTTATTGGCGGTATCGCCGCATATATCATTATGCGTGCGCTCGGCGAAATGTCGGTCAATAACCCTCAAGCCAGCTCTTTCTCACACTATGCACAGGACTATCTCGGTCCACTATCCGGCTATATTACAGGCTGGACCGCCAATTCCCAAACGAAATGCAACAAAGTGATCCACCGATCAGTTACGGATAAAATAGCCGTATTGACCCTATCGGAGACTCTGTTGCATGAAGGGAAAATATTTGACTCAGCATGA
>NZ_MAYS01000125.1 GCF_001756855.1 Candidatus Erwinia dacicola
CACAAATGACCATAACTCGTCATTTTTCGGGCTTCGAAATCGCCTTGTCAGACAGAGCGAGCGTCCTTTCCCCCAGCTCGAATGGATCGTGGGTACGGTGATACCCAGCGCTGTCCGACAAGCAAGATTAAGGTTGATCTTTGCTCACCGTAGATATACTGTATATCCATACAGCTACCTGTGAGCAAAGACACCATGCGCACTCATTCTCTGAAATCTCAATCTGTTACTCGTGCCCTGCACTTTCCTTCATCCGCATCTGCCTGCGGTAATGGTCTGATCAGCGAACTGACTTACAGTGAGAATCAACTTGGTATGACTCAGCTACTGCTGCTGCCGTTGCTGCAACAGTTAGGTACGCAGTCGCGCTGGCAGCTGTGGCTCACTCCGCAGCAAAAACTGAGTCGCGACTGGCTTCAGCGCTCTGGGTTACCTTTGGATAAAATGATGCAGTCCCCTCACTCCACCACCATCACCACCGTTGAAGCGATGATCAAAGCGTTGAGCACGGGAAATTACAGCGTGGTTTTGGGTTGGTTGGAGGAGGAAGTATCAGAAACGGATCGTATACGTTTGCAACGAGCAGCGAATTCTGGACAGGCTCTCGGACTGATTATGCGCCCAGAAGGCCCGGAAGAGTTCCCTTAACCTTCCATCTAGGCCGTTAAATGGAATAAAAATTCACTCTAGTTTGTATCATTAAGTAAAATTGAGATTTTTCTCGGTTTTTTTCTTTACCTGCCCCGCTTTAACCCTCTGATTATGATATGACGCGGCTAGACAATGGTTTAGCTGCGTTCGCAGACCATTTTTTCAGCAAAGAATTCACCCTTAAATGTTAAAAAATGTGTATGAAACTTTTTTTTTGCCGAGCACCGGCACATCTTACTTGTAAGTTTGCTGGTACGTTGTAGACTTTAGCTTGCTAGGTTGCTCAATAACCTCCTTTTTTGGAAGAGTCATAATCGAGCTACATAACCCGGCGAAGGATTAAACCAAAGAGCTAACTTAAAGCTCATAGCCTATTTGGATGATAACGAGGCGCAAAAATGAAAAAGACAGCTATCGCAATTGCAGTGGCACTGGCTGGCTTCGCTACCGTAGCGCAGGCCGCCCCTGAAGATGACACCTGGTACACCGGTGCTAAACTGGGCTGGTCTCAGTACCACGACAAAGGTTACTACGGTAACAGTTACCAAGATAACGACGGCCCATCTCATGAAAGCCAGCTTGGTGCTGGTGCATTCTTGGGTTATCAGGCGAACCCATACTTAGGCTTCGAGCTGGGTTATGACTGGTTAGGCCGTATGCCTAACAAAGGCTACCAGGTTAACGGCGCATTCAAAGCACAAGGCGTTCAGCTGGCAGCTAAATTAAGCTACCCAGTAATGGACGATCTAGACGTGTACACCCGTCTGGGTGGCATCGTATGGCGTGTTGACTCCACTCAGCAGGTTGTTGGCGGCGATCGCATCAGCGACCACGACACCGGTGTTTCTCCACTGGCAGCGGTTGGTGTTGAATACGCAGTGACCAAAAACTGGGCAACCCGTCTGGACTACCAGTGGGTTAACAACATCGGTGACGCAGGTACCGTTGGTGCGCGTTCTGATAACTCCATGCTGAGCGTTGGCGTTTCATACCGGTTCGGTCAGGATGAAGCAGCTGCTCCAGTTGTTGCTCCAGCACCAGTTGTTGAAACAAAGCATTTCACTCTGAAGTCTGACGTGCTGTTCAACTTCAACAAAAACACCCTGAAGCCAGAAGGCCAGCAGGCTCTGGATCAGCTGTACACTCAGCTGAGCAATCTGGATCCTAAAGATGGCTCTGTTGTTGTTCTGGGCTATACTGACCGTATCGGTTCAGAGCAGTACAACCAGAAGCTGTCTGAGAAACGTGCACAGTCTGTAGTTGACCACCTCGTTTCTAAAGGCATCCCTGCTAGCAAGATCTATGCACGTGGCAAGGGTAAATCTAACCCTATCATCGGCAGCACCTGTGACAGCGTGAAAGGCCGTAATGCCCTGATTGACTGCCTAGCGCCAGACCGTCGCGTAGAAATCGAAGTTAAAGGCATCAAAGACGTTGTGACTCAGCCACAGGCTTAGAGTCCATCAGTCATAAAAAAACCCCGCCTAGCCGGGGTTTTTTATTGCCGGTAGCTTTTCCTGTAGCGCTAACAGGATAGCGCTTATTCAGGCTTGCCCAGAATGGCTTTCAGATCCTGCTTGAGCGACGACATCTGGCTGGCGTAGTGCTCTTTCCTTTCCGCATCTTCAATCAGCTGCACGATCGTTTCCGAGAGTGTGCTGTTACGGCACTGTGCTAAACTCGCTAGGCGCTGCCACACCAGATACTCCAGATCGATAGATTTTTTACGCGTGTGTTGGTGCTCGGCGTTGAAATGACGTTTGCGTCGCGCGCGAATCGTCTGTTTCATGCGGTTTTCAAGCGCCTGATTAATGTGCAGGTTAATCCACTGCAATACTTCAACCGGCCGGTTTTCCATGACCAGCAGTTCATCCACGGCTGCCTGTACTGCGCTTAATTCGATATAGCGCGTGATCAATTCACCCTCGCGGTATTTTTTGACCAGATACTTCCACTTCCAACTGCTTTCCAAATTTTCCAGTTGTTGATATTTCATCGGAATCTCATGCTGACCACATAACGGGGTAAGAATAACAGCTTTTTTTAATCAGGCTGTAAAGAAAATAGGACCAGCAGGGGGAATGTGAGATCGCCCTAGTTTCAAGCGCATGTCTACGGTGGTTAACAGACTGAAATCTTGTATAATGCCGCTTTTATTCATTTCAGAAATATACGATAACTTTGACCAATAATCGATTAGAGTGGCGCGCCCTACAGCCCGATACCGAACGCTTCCAGCATCTCCTCTCGCAGGCAGTTGCTGCCGATGCAGAGTGCTTTGCCACCGTACAGGCTCGCCTGTTTAATGGCCTAAGCTTATTGCTGCAAACCCCGGCAAAAGTGCCGCTGATGCTGGTTAAAAGTCCTGAAAGCGCGGAATATCTCACGCTGTTGCAGGATATCCTCACCTCAATGGCGGCTGATGATAGCGATGAGTCTACCCTCTACGGCGGCCACTATACGCTGAGTGGGCAATCCGTCAGCTGGTGCCCGGCTGAAAGGACCGAGGATAACTTCGCCAGCGTGGGCGGCGTCCATCAGGCTGGGTGGATTGAAATGGAACAGCTTTTTGGCTGTATGCGCCTGCATCAATCTGCCATAACTTTGACCCCTGGCCTAGTACATCTTGCCAACGGTGGCGTACTTATCCTCTCCTTGCGGACCTTGCTGGCGCAGCCGCTGATGTGGCTGCGCCTAAAGCAAATTATGGTGAATCAGCGCTTTGATTGGTACTCCCAGGATGAAACCCGCCCTCTGCCGCTCGATATCCCTGCTATGCCAATGCAGTTCCGTCTGGTACTGATTGGTGAGCGTGATGCGCTGGCTGATTTCCAAGAGATGGAACCCGACCTAGCTTCCCTATCGCTCTACAGCGAGTTTGAAGACAATATCCAGCTGGTTGATGATGAAGACTTCAGCCATTGGATCCAGTGGGTGAAGAATATTGCTCAGAACCTAGGTTACGAAACGCCAGCGGCTGATTTCTGGCCGGTGCTGATCCGTGAAGCGGCACGCTACACGGGCGATCAGGATAAGCTGCCCCTTGACCCAATGTGGCTGAGCCGTCAGCTGCAGGATGCCGTTCAGTACAGTAAAAACCTCAGCGTCAGCGCCGAAAACATGCAGGATGCGCTCAGCACGCGCGAATGGCGTGAAGGCTTCCTAGCTGAACGTATTCGCGATGAAATCCTGCTCGATCAGATCCTGATCGAGACCGAAGGCGAAATGATCGGTCAGATTAATGCCCTGTCGGTGATTGAATTCCCGGGTCATCCACGCGCCTTTGGTGAGCCATCGCGTATCAGCTGCGTGGTGCACATTGGTGACGGTGAGTTCAATGACGTTGAGCGCAAAGCCGAGCTGGGCGGTAATATTCATGCCAAAGGCATGATGATCATGCAGGCTTGGCTAATTGCTGAGCTGAAGCTGGAACAGCAGCTGCCCTTCTCCGCCTCGCTGGTGTTCGAGCAGTCTTACTCTGAAGTCGATGGCGACAGCGCCTCGCTGGCTGAGCTGTGCGTTTTGATTAGCTCCCTAGCTTCTCAGCCGATTAACCAGCAGCTGGCGGTGACCGGATCTGTCGATCAGTTTGGTCGCATGCAGCCGGTGGGTGGACTGAACGAAAAAATTGAGGGCTTCTTCGACATCTGTAACCAGCGCACGCTGAGCGGCACCCAAGGGGTGATTATCCCGGCAGCTAACGTGCGTCATCTGTCATTACAGCAGGAAGTAGTCGATGCCGTGCGTGACGGAAAATTCCACCTGTGGGCAGTCTCCAGCGTGAAAGAAGCGCTGTCGTTACTCACCGGCGTTGAATGGGATAAAGAGCAAGGCCCATGCCTGCTTGGCACCATTCAGGAACGTATTGCACAATTTAACCAGCAGGATCTGCGCCATCGTCCATGGCCGCTGCGCTGGCTAAATTTGTTTAACCGTAGCTGATCGGACTTTTTCGGAGTACACGTGTAAGCTAGACTCCGTGA
Source organism: Candidatus Erwinia dacicola (assembly GCF_001756855.1). Lineage (GTDB taxonomy): Bacteria > Pseudomonadota > Gammaproteobacteria > Enterobacterales > Enterobacteriaceae > Erwinia > Erwinia dacicola. The sequence continues at coordinate 4,635 of NZ_MAYS01000125.1, forward strand.
TTCACTAAAATAAGGCTTATTGAGAATATGGTAGATAAACGTGATTCCTATACAAAAGAAGATCTGATTGCCTCCGGTCGCGGTGAACTGTTTGGCGCAGAAGGCCCGCCATTGCCTTCTGGCAACATGCTGATGATAGACCGCGTCGTTAGGACGAGTGAAGACGGCGGTAACTACGGTAAAGGTTTCGTTGAGGCTGAACTGAATATCAATCCAGACCTGTGGTTCTTCGACTGCCATTTTATCGGCGACCCGGTCATGCCTGGCTGCCTCGGCCTTGATGCTATGTGGCAGCTGGTTGGCTTCTACCTCGGCTGGTTAGGCGCTGAAGGTAAGGGGCGCGCGCTGGGTGTAGGCGAAGTGAAATTCACCGGTCAGGTGCTCCCGACCGCGAAGAAAGTTTCCTACCGTATTCATTTCAAGCGCGTTATTAACCGTAAGCTGGTGATGGGCGTGGCTGATGGTGAAGTATTGGTCGATGGTCACGTTATTTATACCGCTACCGACCTGAAAGTGGGCCTGTTTAAAGACACCACTGCTTTCTAACATATTTTTAACCGAATAATTCGTTTGGTTATGACGGTTAAAACGAAGACCTCCGCTGGAGCGGAGGTCTTTTCCCTATCGATAACAGGCGTTACGCAGTAACCGTCCTGTCCTCCATAGCTTGTCGCCAGCCTCCCAGCCAGTGAGCTCGAGCATCCAGCATCTGATACGGACACATCTCTTTAGAGCGTCCTTTAATGCCTGCATGGTAACCTCGTGATTCTGCTCGTTCAAGACGATCTCGTTTCTGTCTCTTCATGCCGCGTTTCCCTCATTCTAGTTTGATGGATTCTGGTGGAAAGAAAACAGTGGTCACACTTTGTGCAGCCACACATAAGTTCTACCGCGACTTTACACAAAGATCAACGCGCAAATTTCACGCCAGTGTCATAATGTTGAATCAGACCGTGCATGCTGACTGCGGTAATCTGCCGCCCCAAGCGCCTCCAGCCTTTTGATTAACAATAAAAAAACCTTTGATTGTGCAAAATTCTAAATCTGCAATAATCAAAGGTTTAGGCCGTTAGTAAATTTTTGCTTAATGTTGGTGTATTACTGCATTAGCCACCTGCCCCACCACCTGCTGCCATCCTTTAGCTAATGTTATTACTAACGCATCGTAACCATCTTCGTTTTGCGCGAGGTCGAATGCAAAAGGCTGCCGGGTCAGTTTGCCGTCATGCTCCAGCGTCCAAGCGCCGCTCACCACCACGTGCCCATCATAGCGGCCATGGAAACCCATCACGCTAACATTCAGCGTATCATGCTGCTCACCCATCAGCGTGGATGACACCAGCACGCCAGGCAGGGCAGCACTCAGGTTACTCACCAGCGTTTGCTGCAGCTGCTGATCTAGCGGACTGGCCCACTGATTGTTGGCGGCAATCACGAACTGCACATCGTTGCTTTGATATACCACGCCGTTGCCCGCCAGATAATCGGGCACGGAAACATGCTCCACCCACACCGGGCGGAACACATTCTGACTGCTGGCCGCCACGGAGCTGCCCGCGGCGGCCAGCTGGTAGTAGACGGTTTGCGGCGTGCCGCTACAGGCGCTCAGCACCAGCACTAGGGCTACAGGGATCCATTTCATCATTATTTCGCCCTCTTCGGCTGTGGGTCTTGGCCAGGTTTTGCTTCAAAGAACAGTGCATTACTCTTGCTATTCAAGGTTTTCAATACCGGCTGCAGCTCGCGCAGCACCTGGTCGAGACGCTGCATATCGCCCACCATCTTGCTATAGGCTGGTGAACCCGGCTGGAAGCCTTTCATACTGCGATTCAGCTCACGCAGAGTTTTCTGCATGTCCGCCGGCAGCTTCTGCATTGACTGGCTGTCGGTAATCTTGTTCAGATTACCCAGAGTTTTCTGCAGCTCTTTCAGCGTGCCGATCGCTTCATTCAGCATCGGGTTTAGCGGTAGATTATTGATCTTATCCAGTGACTCCATCAGCCTCTGCTGGATCTGCGTCAGGCCACCGCTCACCGTTGGGATTAGCTCATAATCAGCGAAACTCTTCGGTCCGGCATAAGGTCTAGCGTTGCTGTAGAAATCGAGATCGATATACAGCGAGCCGGTTAACAGGTTAGCTGATTTCAGGGAAGCACGCAGACCACGCCCAATGCCATCTTTCAGATGCTGCTCAAAGTTGAAATCGTTACCAAGCTGCTTCTGGAAGCGATCCGGTTCAATGTGGATCAGCACCGGAATGCGATAATCATCGTTCAGACGCTGTGCAATGCCAGGCATAGTAAACGGCACTTCTGCCACGGTACCGAGGCGAATGCCGTGGAACTCGACGGGTGCGCCCGGCTGCAGACCGCGGATGGAATCGCTGAAGAACAACAGGAAGTTTTTGTGCGCAGTATACAGGGAATCCTGAATGCTGCGCTGGTCGTTGAACAGGCGATACTCAGTCTTATTCTCGGCCGGTTTACCCAGCTCCCAGCCGTCCGGGACGTCAAAGCTGACGCCGCCGCTAAACAGCGTGGTCAGCGAGCCCATTTCAACGCGCATGCCGGAAGCCGACATGTCCACCGCAATTCCACTGTCTTTCCAGAAGCGCACATTGCTGGTTACCAGACGATCATAAGGCGCGGAGATGAACAGCTGATAGGTCATCATGCGCTTATCCGCATCAAAGGCGCTGGTTTCCACCGTGCCAACCTGGTAGCCACGGAACAGGACCGGATCGCCCGCATTAAGCTGCCCGGCTTTTTCGCTGTCGAGCGTAATACGAATGCCTTTAGCATCCAGCGGAGCCAGCGGCGGTGCATCCAGCAGCTTATACTGTTCGGTTCTTTCACCTTTTAAACCGGGTTGCAGCTCAATATAGGCTCCGGACAGCAGCGTACCTAATCCTGTCACCCCTTCACGGCCAATGGCTGGCTTCACCACCCAAAATGCGCTGTCTTCGCGCAGCAATTTTTCCATGCCGGAATTAAGGCGTGCTTTGATCTCAACGTGGTGCAGATCGTCGGTCAGCACAGCGCTTTCGACGATCCCGACGTTAACGCTGCGACTTTTGATGGTGGTTTTACCGCCCTCAATCCCCTCGGCATTGGTAGTGATCAGCGTCACCTCCGGTCCCTGATGACTAAAGTGATAAAACAGGATCCACGCCCCGATCAGCACAGTAACAATGGGGATGATCCACACCGGTGACCAGCGCTTAATCTGTTCCACCTTGGCGGTATTGTAATTATTGTCCGTCACTTGCAGGCTCCTCAGTACTCTTTTCTCTTACCCGATCCCAAGTGAGACGGGGATCAAACGTCAGGGCGGCAAACATCGTCAGCATCACCACCACCGCGAACAGCAGTGCGCCAATCGCGGGGTAGATACTCATCAACCTTCCCATGCGCACCAGCGCTGACAGCACTGCGATAACAAATACATCAACCATTGACCAGCGCCCGACAAACTCCACCACTTCATAAATCTTGTGCATTCTTTTACTGTCCTGCCGGTTGCTGCCGCGCCCGTTGGCATCCCAGCACAGCCAGCCGATAGCGATCATCTTCAGCGAAGGCACCATAATACTGGCAATAAAAATCACCAACGCAATCGGCCAAGAGCCATCACTCCACAACAGCACAACCCCGGCCATAATCGTTGAGGTCATTTTGCTGCCGAACGCCTCGGTAACCATAATCGGGATCAGGTTGGCGGGAATATAAAGCAGCATGGAAGTGAATAGCAGTGCCAGCGTCCACTGCAGGCTGTCCTTGCGGCGGGCGTGCCCCTTACTGCCGCAGCGTGGGCAGATCAGCGTATCGCTGCTCAGCACGGCGGTACAGCAGCGGCAGGAGCGCAGCCCCTGACGCAGGCCGCTGATCCCCGCCAGCGGCTTAGCTGGCAGTCCAGGTAGCGGAGCTACGCGCGCCCACAGCGTGCGGCGTTCGGTATACTGGAAAGCGCGCATCTGCAGCAGGCAGAACAGGCACCACGGCACAAAGCTGGTGCCTATGCCGATATCGCCATAGGCCATCAACTTGACGAAACTGACCAATACACCGGCGAGGAAAATCTCCGCCATGCCCCAGGTTTTTAATTGGAACAGCACGCGTGCCATCAGCTGTTTGAGCGGCGTCGGCATCCGCAGGCAGTTGACCAGTAGCAGGATTAGCACCATACAAACGGCAGGTAGGCCCTGTACAAACAGCAAAAACAGCATTGCAAGGCTGCTGTAATCGTCAGAAACCATCACGCTGGGTATTTGCGGCAGTGTAATTTCGCTGCTCAGCCCGGCAACCTGCATATTGATAAAGGGAAACAAATTTGCCAGCATCAGCATCAGCAGCGCTGCCAGCGCATTGGCGGTGGGCCGCTTGCGCGGCTCATCCCAGTTAGACTGAAGCGTGGTATGACAACGTGGGCAGCTTGCCTTGCTGCCCGGTCCGATAGCGGGCAACTGTGTCATCAAGTCACACTGCGGACAAAGCATCCAGTGATGCGCGTGGTGCGACGAATACATACTTCACCCTCTGTGGTAGGGAAAAACGGCCGTATCTTCCGCCGTTTTGTAACGATTCCAGATATTCCCTGCGCTCGAACGCCACTTCCAGCTTCTGCTTCGCCTGAGCCAGCGCGTCGAGAACAGGCTGGGTCACCTCACGCGGCTGAGTGAAGAAGTCGCCGTCGGCAACCTGAACCTAGTACAACCAAGGCGGGCTTCGAGTGCTTCAATTTGCTTCGGCAGCTGTTCCAGTTCTTGTTGCAAATTGTAGCTCGGCTTAGCGGCAGGTTTTTTCGCTGCTTCACTTTTTGCGATTTTCTGACGCGGCTGCGCGCTGGTAGGTTTGGCGCTGACGCGATTCTGCTTAAACGCTTTGCGCTGCAGCTGGGCATCGTGGTAGCCGCCCACAAAGGCACCGATTTCGCCGTTGCCTTCAAAGATCCAGCACTCGGTCACGGTGTTGTCGACAAACTGACGATCGTGGCTGACCAGCAGAACCGTGCTCTCATAACCGTCAACCAGCTCTTCCAGCAGCTCAAGCGTTTCCACATCGAGGTCGTTGATCGGTTCATCGAGGATCAGCAGGTTGCTTGGCTTAAGGAACAGGCGCGACAGCAGCAGGCGGTTACGTTCACCGCCGGACAGCGCGCGCACCGGAGTCATCGCACGCTTTGGATAGAACAGGAACTCCTGCAGATAGCCCAGCACGTGGCGCGGCTTACCGTTAACCATCACTTCCTGCTTACCTTCCACAAGGTTGTCGATCACCGTGCGGTCCAAGTCTAGCTCGGCGCGGTGCTGGTCGAAGTAGGCCACTTCCAGCTTGGTCCCGATATGTACGCGGTCGCTGTCAGCTTTCAGCTGGTCGAGCATCAGTTTCAGCAGCGTGGTTTTACCGCAGCCGTTAGAGCCGATCAGCGCGATTTTGTCGCCGCGCTGAACTTGGCGGGAGAAGTCACGCACCAGCTGTTTGCTGGCAACGGAATAGTTGACGTTTTCCAGCTTAAAGACAATCTTGCCGGAGCGCGAAGCCTCTTCCACCGGCATGTTGGCTTTGCCCATCACTTCACGGCGGTCTGAACACTCGCTGCGCAGGGCTTTTAGCGCACGAACGCGCCCTTTATTACGCATTCGGCGGGCTTTGATGCCCTGACGGATCCACACCTCTTCCTGCGCCAGCTTGCGGTCGAATTCGGCGTTCTGCATCTCTTCGACGCGTAGCGCTTCCTCTTTGCTGGTGAGATAGAGGTCGTAGTCGCCCGACCAGGAGACCAACTTGCCACGGTAGAGGTCGACAATGCGCGTTGCCATGTTGCGGATAAAGGAGCGGTCATGCGAGATAAATATAATGCTGCCCTGGAAGGTTTTCAGGAAGCCTTCTAGCCAGTCAATGGTCTCAATATCAAGGTGGTTGGTTGGCTCATCGAGCATCAGCACTTTCGGGTTGCTGACCAGCGCACGGCCGAGCGCGGCTTCACGCAGCCAGCCGCCGGAGAGTGAAGAGAGCTGCGTTTCGCCGTCCAGACCGATCTGCTGCTGCACATCGTGAATACGGCTTTCCAGCTGCCACAGGTTTTTGTAATCCAGAATCCCCTGCAGGCGCGCCATCTCATTAAGATTTTTATTGCTCGGATCTTCCATCACCTTGTGCGATATCGCGTAATAGGCCTTCAGATGTTCTGCCTGCTCTTCCACGCCTTCGGCGACGAAGTCATACACCGAACCTGGCACTTTGCGCGGCAGATCCTGCTGGAGGCGCGCCATCACTAGGTCCTGCTCATAGATAATACGCCCGTCATCCAGCGGCTGTTCGCAGTTGATGATCTTCATCAGGGCGGATTTACCCGTCCCGTTACGACCAACCAGACAGACTCGCTCGTTTTCTTCGATGTGCAGTTCAGTGTTATCCAACAAAGGCGCGTCGCTGAATGAGAGGTAAGCGCCATGAATACTGATTAGTGACATAAAAACTTATTCCTTACCGGTTTGAGTAATCAGCCAACAGTTGTGAATTTGACGGTTACGGGCGAAATCCTGAGGCTGGGTTTTCGCAGTAATTTCGGTTGCCGCAAGACCCAGTGCTTCGAGTCCGGCGAGATCCATTTTGAAATCGCGCTTATTATTCGAGAACATCACGGTGCCGCCTTTGCGTAGGATACGCTTCAGATCTTTCATTAGATCGAGGTGATCGCGCTGCACATCGAAACTCTCTTCCATACGTTTAGAGTTGGAGAACGTCGGTGGGTCGATAAAGATCAGGTCGAACTGTTCATCCGCATCGCGCAGCCAGCTCAGGCAGTCTGCCTGCATCAGGCAGTGCTGACGGCCAGAAAACCCGTTCAGGCGCATATTACGCCCCGCCCACTCCAGATAAGTGCGTGACATATCAATGGTCATGGTGCTGCGCGCACCGCCCAAACCAGCGTGCACACTGGCGCTGCCTGTGTAGGCGAAGAGGTTTAGGAAGTCTTTGCCCTTGCTCATCTGGCCCAGCATTTTACGCGCAATACGGTGATCGAGGAACAGGCCGGTGTCGAGATAATCCGTCAGATTAACCCAAAGTTTAGCGTTAAATTCGCCAACTTCGAAAAAATCACCCTTTTCGCCCAGTTTCCGGTACTGGCTTTTCCCTTTCTGCTTCTTGCGGGTTTTCAGCACCAGCCGGTTCGCCGGCAGTTCCATCACGCTGAGCGTGGCAGAAATCACATCGAACAGACGCTGACGCGCTTTGCCCGGATCGATGGTTTTTGGCGGCGCATACTCCTGCACCACCACCCAATTGCCGTAACGGTCAACTGCGACATTATAGTCTGGCAGATCGGCATCATAAACGCGGTAGCACTCGATCCTTTCCTGGCGCGCCCACTTATCGAGCTTCTTAAGGTTTTTACGCAGACGGTTGGCGTAATCATCTGCCAGCTGACCGGCCGCGGCACCCGTTGGGTTCTTTGCCAGCTGGTAGTTTTTCTGCACGCAGTCCAGCGGACCGTTTTTCGCCTTGAACTGGCGATCGGCACGCAGCTGCAAGCGGCTCAGCAGTTCCGGCGAGGCGCTGAACAGCGACAGGTTCCAACCGCCAAAGTGCGTCTTCATCAGGTGCCCGAGCTGGCCGTGCAGAGCAATGAGCGCCGGTTCGCTGTCCAAGCGTTCACCGTAAGGCGGGTTACTCAGAACAGTGCCGGTGCTGCCCTGTCCCAGCGGATTGGTCAGCTTCAGCATATCCTGAGTGGTGAACTCGATGAGCTGCGAAAGCCCGGCATTACGGGCGTTGGCATGAGCACGTTCGATCACGCACGAATCGTTATCGTAACCATAAAAGCGCGAAGTGGTGGACTGCACGCCTTTGGCCGCGCGCTCTTGGGCATCGCGCGTCACGTCGTTCCACAGCGGCTGGTTGAAGTTGTTCCAGCCAGTAAAGCCCCAGTGCTTACGCTGTAATCCCGGCGCACGATCGCAGGCGATCATCGCCGCTTCAATCAGCAACGTGCCGGAACCGCACATCGGGTCGACCATTGCAGAATCCGCCTGCCAGCCGGAACGCACTACGATAGCCGCTGCTAGGCTCTCTTTCAGCGGTGCTTGGCCGGTCTGCTGGCGATAGCCGCGCTGATGCAGGCCCTCACCGCTGAGATCCAGCGCAATGCTGGCGGTGTCTTTATTCAGCCAGACGTTGACGCGAATATCCGGCTGCTCGCGATCGACATTCGGGCGCGGCAGATTTTTACGCGTAAAGCTGTCGACGATGGCGTCTTTCACTTTCAGCGCGCCGTACTGGCTGTTGCGGATCACGTCGTTCAGGCCGCTGAAGTGCACGGCGAAGGTTTTATCGCTGCCAAACATCGCCGGCCAGTCAATGGCCTGCACGCCGAGGTAGAGATCTAGGTCGCTGTAAACGCCGCATTCGGTTAATGGCAGCAGAATACGCGAAGCTAGGCGGCTCCACATCAGACTCTGGTACATCAAACGATCGTCGCCCTGGTAATGTACGCCGCCCTGGACTACCTGGCAGCTTTGCGCTCCCAAGGCTTCCAGTTCACTTTTTAACAGCTCTTGGAGCCCACGCGCCGTACTGGCAAACAGAGAATTCATGCGTCACTTATCATCATCAGAAAATTGCTGTGCATTATAGCTGATCATGGCGGCATGTCATAAAGCTAGCTTTTTTTGCGACAGAAACCGGCTTTGTTGAATAATAGGTAATCATGCTGTTTTAATATGCCGGTTTTGGACAAAGATGCTAGGCTGTGTCCCTTAATTGTATAATCTTTTGTAAAACAGTCGGATACA
>NZ_MAYS01000126.1 GCF_001756855.1 Candidatus Erwinia dacicola
GTCGCGCAGCAATCCACTGCTCGGTAGACTTCATGCCGCCGGCGCTGCAGGCCTTTGACTTGCAGCTCTGGCAGAAGAAGCGGGAGTGGGTACAGTCAGGTGAAGCGCAGCAGTAGCGGCGCACACCCATAGCGCAGGTGCCGCAGGCGCGCATGCGCTCAACGGCGAGTGGGGTCCACTGGCTGACGCTGTCGCCATGTTTTTCGAGATAGCGGTTCCAGCCGTCATCGACGGTGAAAAGGAGTTTGGCGGGACGCGGGATATACATGGAGCTGAGTATAAAGCGGAGCTCCAGTCATGCAAAGCACCGGAACGGCGAAGCCGTGACGCTCGCCCTGTAAGGGCGCTACGTTCATCACAAAGGTGTCATTGACCGACACGCACAGGATGCTGTTTACGCCATGTTTTTTGAACATATCTGACAGCTCGTTGTAGCGCGGCAGATGGCTGGAGGAGCAGGTTGGGGTAAATGCGCCCGGCAGTGAAAGGACGATCACAGTTTTATCTTTAAACATCTTATCAGTGGTAACGTCGACCCAGCTATCGCCCTGACGCGTGTGTAAAGTGACCTGCGGGATTGATTTATCTTCCTGACTTGAAAACATAAAAGACCTCTTAATAAACGTATAAAGGCTGCTTTAATTCGGCAGGGGCACATTATTATTCAGGCTTGATAGGGATAACCGTTGGTTGCTATGCTAGCTATCGTCACGGACTATCGTGGAATAGAGGATTGAAATGAACATTCGTGATCTGGAGTATCTGGTTTCGCTGGCGGAACATCGCCATTTTCGCCGTGCCGCCGATGCCTGCCACGTCAGCCAGCCAACGCTGAGCGGGCAAATCCGCAAGCTGGAAGATGAGTTGGGCGCGATGCTGCTGGAGCGAACCAGTCGTAAAGTGTTATTCACGCAGGCCGGGCTGCTGCTGGTGGATCAGGCACGTACCGTGCTGCGCGAAGTGAAAGTGCTGAAAGAGATGGCCAGTCAGCAGGGCGAGGCGATGTCGGGCCCGCTGCATATCGGCCTGATCCCAACCGTTGGCCCGTATCTGCTACCGCAGATTATTCCTTTGCTGCATCAGACCTTCCCGAAGCTGGAGATGTATCTGCACGAAGCGCAGACTCAGCAGCTGCTGGCTCAGCTCGACAGAGGCAAGCTGGACTGTGCCATTCTGGCGCTGGTGAAAGAGTCGGAAGCGTTTATTGAAGTCCATCTGTTTGATGAACCGATGAAGCTGGCGATCTATGCCGATCATCCATGGCATGAACGCGATCACGTGCCGATGTCGGATCTAGCCGGTGAGAAGTTGCTGATGCTGGAAGATGGACACTGCCTGCGCGATCAGGCGATGGGCTTTTGCTTCCAAACGGGTGCCGATGAAAATACGTACTTCCGCGCAACCAGTCTGGAAACGTTGCGTAATATGGTGGCGGCAGGCAGCGGAATTACGCTGTTACCATCGCTGGCGGTGCCGAAGGAGAGAGTTCGCGATGGGGTGTGTTACCTCGACTGTTATAAGCCAGTTCCACAGCGCACCATTGCGTTAGTGTATCGCCCGGGTTCACCTCTGCGCGGCCGCTATGAGCAGCTGGCAGAGGCGATCCGTGAACATATGCAGGGCGTGATGAGCAGCGGCGCGTTAAAACAGGCGGTTTAAGCCGTTTAGCGCCGCCACCCGGTAGGCTTCCGCCATTGTTGGGTAGTTAAAGGTGGTATTCACGAAGTATTCAATCGTGTTGCCACCGTTTTTCTGCTCCATAATCGCCTGACCAATGTGAATGATCTCCGCAGCGCGCTCGCCGAAGCAGTGAATGCCGAGGATCTCTTTGGTATCGCGGTGGAACAGGATTTTCAGGCTGCCGACGTTCATTCCAACGATCTGCGCACGTGCTAGGTGTTTAAACTGCGCACGGCCCACTTCGTAAGGCACCTTCATCGCCGTCAGCTGCTGCTCGGTTTTACCGACGGAGCTTATTTCCGGGATGGTATAGATACCGGTTGGGATATCTTCAATCAGGTGTGCGGTCGCTTCACCTTTTACCATCGCCTGGGCAGCAATACGGCCCTGATCGTAGGCAGCAGACGCTAGGCTTGGGTAACCAATCACATCCCCCACCGCGTAGATATGCGGCTGTGCCGTCTGGTACATACTGTTAACCTTCAACAGACCACGACTATCCGCTTCCAGACCGACGTTTTCCAGCGACAGTGAGTCGGTGTTACCGGTACGGCCATTGGCATATAGCAGGCAGTCGGCTTTCAATTTTTTGCCGGATTTCAGATGCATAATCGCGCCATCTGCCACCCCTTCAATTTTCTCAAACTCTTCATTATGACGAATAACCACGCCATTGTTCCAGAAGTGATAGGAAAGCGAGTCTGACATTTCCTGATCGAGGAACGCCAGCAGGCGGTCCCGGGTGTTGATTAGGTCAACCTTGACCGACAGGCCACGGAAAATTGACGCGTACTCACAGCCGATCACTCCGGCCCCATAGATAATCACATGGCCCGGTTCGTGGTGCAGGTTGAGGATGGAGTAGCAGTCGTAGATGCGTGGATGGGCAAAGTCGACATCCGGCGGATGATAAGGGCGTGAACCGCAGGCGATGACGAATTTGCTGGCGGTCAGGCGTTCAATTGTGCCGTCATGGCTTTCAACTTCGATGGTGTTGGCATCAACAAAACGTGCATCACCCTGGAACAGCTCACAGTGATTACGCTCGTAGAAACCCTGACGCATGCGGGTTTGTTGGCTGATAACGTTTCCGGTATGATTCAGAATGTCGGCAAAAGAAGAACGCAGAAGACGTGTGTGGTCGCTATACAGTGGGTTCTGGTTAAACTCGATAATGCGGCTGACGGCGTGGCGGAGCGCTTTCGAAGGGATGGTTCCCCAGTGTGTACACCCGCCGCCGATATTGTGGTAGCGCTCAATAACGGCAATGAGCGCTCCCTGCTTTACCAGCCCCATTGTGGCACCTTCACCGCTAGGACCTGAACCAATAACAATGGCGTCGTAATTATAAGACTGTTGCATACCAATACGTCCTATTTCTTATACAATTTTACAACGAGATTCTAACATCTCAGCGCGCAGTTCCCAATTCTAACCGTATTTTTTGCCATCAATTGCCAAATTACAGGGTTAACAGGCGTTCACAAAGTTTGACCCACTACTGTACGCTGAAATTTTTGCTATAGTACCCTCTTGTAGGCAAAACAGGCACTAACATGGGCGTCAGAGCGCAGCAAAAAGAACGCACACGGCGTACGCTTATCGAAGCGGCATTTAGTCAATTAAGCGCCGAGCGAAGCTTCGGCAGCCTTAGCCTTAGGGAAGTTGCCCGCGAAGCCGGAATCGCCCCAACGTCATTTTATCGTCACTTTCGCGATGTAGATGAATTAGGGCTGACCATGGTGGATGAGAGCGGCCTGATGTTGCGTCAGTTGATGCGCCAGGCGCGCCAGCGTATTGCCAAAGGCGGCAGCGTGATCCGCACTTCAGTCTCCACCTTTATGGAATTTATCGGAGATAACCCGAATGCTTTTCGCCTGTTACTGCGTGAACGTTCAGGAACCTCCGCTGCATTTCGTGCTGCGGTCGCGCGTGAAATTCAGCACTTTATTGCCGAACTGACCGACTATCTGGAAATAGAAAACCGCATGCCGCGTAGTTTTACTGAAGCGCAGGCGGAAGCCATGGTCATTATTGTGTTTAACGCCGGTGCAGAAGCGTTGGATATCGACGCTGAACAGCGTCGTCAGCTGGAAGAACGACTGGTGCTGCAGCTGCGTATGATCTCGAAAGGGGCGTACTACTGGTATCGTCGTGAACAGGAGAGGCTGGCGGTAACGTTGGAATCCAAAGATTAAAAGGGTGGTGATATGAATTTATCTATGAGCTGGGACAAAGGAACGCTGCTGCTGACCTTTATTGCCGGGCTTTCACTTAACGGTTCCTTTTTTGTACTGTTTAGTTCACTGGTAACATTTTCTATCTTCCCGCTCGTCACACTGTGCCTTGCTGCTTGGTGCCTGCATCAGCGTTATCTGAATCGTGCTATGCCGGATGGGATGCCTTCGCTGGCCGCCGCGTTTTTCCTGCTTGGTATTCTGCTGTATAGCGCAATGGTGCGGGTGGAATACCCTGATATAGGTTCGAATTTTGTGCCGACCCTGCTGATGATCGTGGTAGTGTTCTGGATCGCGATGAAGTGGCGAGCACGTAAAGTCAGCTGAATAAAGCCGGGCGACAGGCGTCGCCCGACAATTATTCATTAGCGGCGAGTCAGCAGCACGCCGCACTCCATATGATGGGTATACGGGAACTGATCGAACAGCGCCAGACGCGTAACCTCATGCGTAGCCGACAGCGTGGCAAGGTTATCGCACAGCGTCTGCGGGTTGCAGGAGATATAAAGAATGCGTGGATAAGCCTGCACCATCTTCACCGTTTTTTCATCCAGACCGCTGCGCGGTGGGTCGACGAAGATGGTTTCGCACTCGTAGCTGGTCAGATCGATCCCTTCCAACCTTTTGAAACTCCTTTCGCCGTTCATCGCTTGGGTAAACTCTTCTGCCGCCATGCGAATGATCTGCACGTTATTGATCTGGTTCACCGCGATATTGTACTGCGCAGAAGCGACGGAAGGCTTGGCGATCTCGGTCGCCAGCACCCGACGGAAATTGCGCGCCAGCGCCAGTGAAAAGTTGCCGTTGCCGCAGTACAGCTCCAGCAGGTCACCGCTTGAATTGCGCGTAATATCCAGCGCCCACTCCAGCATCTGCACATTCATTGCCGCATTCGGCTGAGTGAAGCTGTTCTCCACTTGGCGGTAGATCATTTCGCGCCCGTTGATAGTCAGACACTCGTCAACGTAGTTGCGGTCGAGGCAGATCTTAGTCTTGGAGGCACGACCAATCAGATGCAGCTCAAACCCTTCGGCACGCAGCGTGTCGCGCAGGGCGCTGGCGGCCTGTTGCCACTCTTCATCCAGCTTGCGGTGATACAGCAGGGAGACCACGATCAGGCCGCTGACCGTTGACAGGTAGTCAATCTGGAACAGCTTGAAGCGCAGAACGTGCTGCTCACGGGCAGCGGCAATCAGGCGCGGCATCAGGCGGTTAATCAGCTCGCTGGCTGTCGGGAAGCTGTCGACGCGGATGCGATCGCGCGTTTCCTGATCGAAGATGATGTGGTAGAGGTCATCACCGTCATGCCAGACGCGGAATTCGGCGCGCATCCGATAGTGGCTCACTGGTGAACGGAAGACTTCGACCTCGGGAACGTTAAACACAGACATCATCGACGTCAGTCGTGTCACTTTCTCAGCGAGTTGGTCATCGTATTGTTCAATAGGCAACTGTTCGGGCGTCATGTTTTTTCTGAATATTTGGCGGTGATAGCCAAGCTATTGTAGGGATTCTTCAACTCATGTCCAGTATTGTGCATAAATCGTCATTTATGGATATCTGGACTTCCAATTTTATTGGAGGCTATCCTAGATAAGGCTTATATTTTACCTTTAACTATCTG
>NZ_MAYS01000127.1 GCF_001756855.1 Candidatus Erwinia dacicola
GTTCCCCCCATGCTAAAGCGTGGGTTATCGCTCACTATCCAGTAGCGAACGCGCTCACCTTCAGAATTGGTTAATACGGTAAATTTATTGGCAAGCGTTGACCAGCCGTCAGCTGAGGTTTGTGCGGTGATCCACGAACTCATTAATGATTCCCGGAATAACAGCTCGTTGTGTATCTGCTTTTGCAAAGAGTCATGCAAGGAGCTTCTGAGCAAGATACCGATAACGGACACAATCAGTAGCGCGGATAAGACAAACATCAGCGCCAGATGAACGGAGATGAAACGCTTAAGCATGCTTATCGTCTTCATTTATTCGGACCGGACTTCGAGGACATACCCCATGCCACGAACGGTATGCAATAGTTTGACGTCGAATGGCGAATCCACTTTGGCCCGCAGACGTTTAATGGCGACTTCAACCACGTTGGCATCGCTGTCAAAATTCATGTCCCATATCTGCTCCGCAATCATCATCTTTGACAGAATCTCCCCCTGATGCCGGGCCAGAAGGCTCAACAGGGAAAACTCTTTTGCGGTCAGTTCCAGCCTCGTTCCGGCACGAAATACGCGTCGAGCCAGCAGGTCGAGATGCAGATCGTGAATTTGCAGTTGGGTGATGTCTGCGCCATCCGTAGCGCGGCGACGCACCAGTGCCTGAATACGCGCCACCAGCTCAATAAGAGAAAAGGGCTTAGGGAGATAATCATCCGCGCCAAGATGCAGCCCTTTAACGCGCTCGTCGACCGATCCCCGTGCCGAAAGCATTAGCACCGGCGTCTGTTTGGCTGCTCGCACACCCTCAAGTACTCGGTAGCCATCCATCCCTGGCAGTATCACATCCAGTATTATCGCGTCGTAGTCGAACTCCAGCGCGTAATGAAGACCTTCAGCTCCATCTGCAGAAACATCTACCGTAAATCCAGACTCGCTCAACGCACGGTTGAGATAGGTTGACGTTTTTTCTTCATCTTCGACTAACAACAGGCGCATAACGGGACTTCCTCTTAACTTTTCATCGGTGCTTCAATATCGGAATAAACCTGCACGGCATTCGGCAGACGTTGACCCAGGATAGTGATGGCGTCCAGTGAGCGGGTGAGTTCGGTTATCTCGGCGAGAGTCAGCGACACGCAGGTAGCCGCTGTGTTTTGCAGCATATGGTCTTTATTAATGGTGCCAGGGATGGGAACAATCCAAGGTTTACGCGCCAGTATCCATGCCAGCGCAATCTGTCCCGGTGCGGCATTTTTTCGTATTGCCCAGGATTTCAGTAGTTCAACCAACTTTAAGTTGTGTAGCAGGTTTTCAGGCGAGAAGCGCGTTTCTGTCGCGCGGAAATCACCGGCAGCGAACCGGGTATTCTCATCAATCCAGCCCGTTAAAAACTGCACACCGAGTGGACTCCATGGCACAAAGCTAATACCCAGCTCTTCGCACACCGGAAGGACCTGTTTTTCAGGGCCACGCCAGAGCATGGAGTATTCACTTTGTATGGTGGTAACGGGTAATGCTGCATGGGCGCGTCTCAACGTGTTGATACCCATTTCAAACAGACCCCAGTGCAAGACCTTCCCTTGAACCATTAAATCTTTAACTACACCGGCGACATCTTCGATCGGGATCTGCGGATCAACCCGGTGTTGATACAGTAAATCGATACGATCGGTGCGCAGGCGTTTAAGCATGTTTTCGACAACCTGTCTGATATGCTCCGGTCTGCTGTTAAGGCCCGGCAGTCGTTTGCCTGTCTGCTGGTCAATGTTCCAGCCAAACTTAGTGGCAATAACGATTTTGTCCCTGAACGGGGCAACGCCTTCTCCGAGAATTTTTTCAACTTCAAAGGGGCCGTAAGCTTCAGCAGCGTCGAAGAGCGTGACCCCTTCATCAAATGCCCGATGGATGAAATTGATCATCTCGGGACGCCAGGGAACGGACGTGTCGTATTTGCGACTCATGTTCTGCACGCCCAGACCGACTGCAGAAACTTCCAACTTCCCGAGTTTACGCTTGCCCGGAGCAGCATTGCTTTGGCTGGTTTGTCTAGATGAATCGACCTGAGAGGATTGGTTTGCCGCCGAGACGTGTGGCATCAGCGAGGCCGCGGCAATACCCGCCCCGGCGGATAATAGCTTGCGTCGCTGTGGCATTGTTGGATCATTCTGGCTTTTCATTGATCGCTCCTTTTCTCAGAAAATTGAACATGAATCTCATTTAAGTGAGACCATTCTGCATCCTGATTGCCAACATAAAGCTGATGGTTAACTGACAGCGTTGTCAGAAACACTTATCCATCCCAGTCGGAGTTATTGTTAAATTTGGTGTATGGAGCCATCAGGCAACGTTCCGGTCTGATGCTTCCTCTTCTACCTGTTCGCCGTCT
>NZ_MAYS01000128.1 GCF_001756855.1 Candidatus Erwinia dacicola
TTTCCGTACGAAATGGATGTTCGAATTATAGCGCATGTCCAAAACCAATTTAACTCACTTTCGGACAGTATTGAGATCCAGTGTACGAAACCGGTCGGTTTCGTACACTAGTCAGCCATACTGTCCGAAAGTAAGTGAAATTAATTTCGGACAGATGTTA
The DNA here is from genome assembly GCF_001756855.1 of Candidatus Erwinia dacicola. GTDB lineage: Bacteria > Pseudomonadota > Gammaproteobacteria > Enterobacterales > Enterobacteriaceae > Erwinia > Erwinia dacicola. The sequence continues at coordinate 161 of NZ_MAYS01000128.1, forward strand.
TGATTCGGACATCCATTTCGTACGGAAAGTTTCCTATGTCACGAGTTTTTGCATACTGCCGGGTTTCGACTCTTGAGCAAACCACCGAGAATCAGCGAAGGGAAATTGAAGCGGCGGGTTTTGCCATCAGGCCTCAGCGACTGATTGAGGAACATATTAGTGGTTCGGCTGCTGCCAGCGAACGCCCCGGATTTATCCGCCTGCTTGATCGCATGGAAAATGGTGATGTGCTGATCGTCACCAAGCTGGACCGCCTTGGCCGTAATGCCATGGATATAAGAAAAACAGTGGAACAGCTCTCTGCTTCAGATATTCGTGTTCACTGCTTAGCTTTGGGCGGAGTAGACCTCACCAGCCCTGCGGGGAAAATGACCATGCAGGTTATTTCCGCCGTGGCAGAGTTTGAACGGGACCTACTGCTTGAGCGCACACATTCAGGTATTGCGAGGGCAAAAGCGGCAGGAAAACGTTTTGGCCGTCCTTCTGCCCTGAACGAAGAACAAAAACAGGACGTTATTGAGCGTATTAATTTAGGCTTAAGCATCAGCGCCATTGCCCGAGAATTTAGGACTACCCGGCAAACTATACTTCGAGTAAAGGCCAGAGCCAAACTGTCATAAGACTGGCCTCTATTTGACCAAATTGTCAAAGGCGTTAGATTGATTTTACGTGTATTGAAAACAGATTTAGCTCGTTAATAATGCACTCAGGTTCTTCACTGAAAGGCATATTGTTCAAATCTAAAACCCCATCGTTTTTTTGAGGGTTATCTGCCTGCAAGTCCATAAAGAGAGGCGTAAAATCCGGTTGCGCTTCGCCTCGCTCAGCGACCAGCTCAAACGTTTTATTTGTTGCTGCATCGTTACTCAACGCACTGACCAGAACCTGGGCGATTTGTTTTCTGGATATCACACCATCTTCCGGCGTTCCTGCATGGCGTCGATCCCCCTGGAGCATAACGATTCTGTACTCATCATCATTGTTGTAATCGAACCAGCCGGGCCTGACTATGGTATAGGGATGACTACTCGCCCTGACCAGACGTTCGGCACGTCTTTTCCAGTCATGGACCTCAGTACGTTGATTCCAGTTGCTGAGCCGTTCAGTCACACCAATCGTGGTCATTAAGCCAATGCGAACAGGCGTATCCCTGAATATTCGTAAAATATTACGCACACCGCCGTAATCTATCGCTCTGGCACCAATACGACCCCGGCCATCGGAACCGAGCGTGAAGATGATGGCATCAATATCTTTCGGCAAATCTGTAAGTGTTTCAGGCAGTGAAACATCGCCGTAAAAAACATCCGTTCCACGCGGAAGCAATTTTACTTTGCGCTTATTTCTGACCAGCGCCACGGGCTGATGGCCCATTTCGATAACGGTATTCACGACGTGAAGACCAATACTTCCTGTCGCCCCTGCAACGAGTATTTTCATGAGAAACCTTCTGATAATTGAGACTTATTTTCGATAAAGTCAGAATATCAATTATCATTATTGTCAGTAATAGGGCTAAAATGATTGTGTCTATGAACACCCTTCATGAGTGTGCGATGAAGGGAATGCCTCCATAAGGAAATTGCCGATGCTCAAAGAAAATTTCAACGAACTGCAAATCTTTCTTGTGGTGGCAAGGGAGCGAAGTTTTACCAAAGCAGCGGGTAAACTGGGGGTTTCTCAGTCTGCACTCAGCCACGCGATGAAGGCCCTGGAGGAAAGGCTAAATATCCGCCTTCTGACCCGCACGACCCGAAGCGTGGCCCCTACAGAGGCCGGTGAGAGAATTATTGCCTGCCTTGAACCTCGTATTGCCGATCTTGAGCAGGAGTTGGAATCGCTTGTTCAACTGAACGGCACTGCCTCCGGCAATATCCGTTTATCTGCCGGGGAGCATTCCGCGCGAAGTCTGGTATGGCCGAAGTTAAAACCCTTCCTCAGGGAATATCCAGAAATCAATGTTGAACTGGTGGTTGATAACGGCTTTGTCGATATTGTTGAGGGGCGTTTTGATGCCGGGATCCGTCTGGGCGAAAGCGTGGATAAGGACATGATTGCGGTAAAAATTGGGCCGGACATGAGAATGGCTGTAATGGGAGCACCATCTTATTTCGCTACAAACCCTGCCCCTGAAACGCCGCACGAGCTACAAAATCATCGGTGTATCAATATGCGCCTGCCGACTTCCGGTGGACTTTACCACTGGGAGTTTGAGAAGGAAGGGAAACCGTTACGGGTCAGAGTGGAAGGGCAGGTAACGTTTAATCTGCAGGCGGAAAGGATTGATGCGGTGTTATCCGGTTTTGGCATCGCCTGTATGCCTGAAGACAGGGTGCAGGATTACATAAAGTCAGGAGAGCTGATTCAGGTTCTGCAGGACTGGTGCCCATCTTTCCCCGGATATTACCTCTACTACCCGAGCCGTAAGCAGCATCCGCCCGCTTTTGCGCTGATGATCGATGCACTTCGCTACCAGGAATAACGGGTCCGCTATTCGCTGCGGACCCGTCCGGGTATTAACGGCCTGTGCGAGCCTGGTGCTCAGGAGAGTAACGTTCGCCGACGATTTTAATCGTTTCAAGCGCCTGTGTTATCTGCCGCGAGTCATCCTGCGAAAGAATGATGTCTGCAGCCCCCAGGTTTTCCTCAAGCCGGTGCAGCTTGGTGGTACCAGGGATAGGAACAATCCACGGCTTTTGTGCCAGCAGCCATGCCAGAGCGATTTGCGCAGACGTCACGCCTTTCTCTGCAGCCAGTTCACCCAGCAATGAGACCAGCTTTTCATTGGCTTCAATCGCCTGCCCGGCGAAACGCGGCACTGTGCTGCGGTAATCATCCTTCCCAAAAGTGGTTCCAGGCTTAATCGATCCCGTCAGGAACCCTTTGCCTAATGGGCTGAAGGGAACGAAACCAATGCCCAGTTCCTCCAGTAACGGCAGGATTTCCAGCTCAGGCTCGCGCCACCACATTGAGTATTCGCTTTGTAGGGTAGTGACAGGTTGGACGGCATGCGCACGACGAATGGTTTGCGCACCCGCTTCGGACAGACCGAAATGTTTGACTTTGCCTTCCGCGATCAGGTCTTTCACTGTACCCGCAACATCTTCAATGGGGACATCCGGGTCGACACGATGTTGATATAGCAGGTCAATGACGTCAGTCTTAAGACGCCGTAATGACCCTTCAACAGCTTCACGGATATGCTCAGGACGGCTGTTTAGAATCTGCTGCTTGTTGTCCGTACCGAAGGTAAAACCGAACTTGGTGGCAATGACCACACGGTCACGAAACGGTTTTAAGGCTTCACCGACAACCTCTTCATTAAGGAAGGGGCCATATACTTCGGCGGTATCGAAGAAGGTGACGCCACGTTCAACCGCAGCGCGAATGAGCTCGATAGCCTGACAGGTATCGGTCGCCGGGCCGTAGCCGTGGCTTAAGCCCATGCAACCGAGCCCAAGCGCGGAAACTTCGAGCCGGGATTGACCCAGATAACGTTTTTTCATTGATTGAATACCTCTTTTATCGCAACTTAAACATCAAGTTTGCGGCCAGTCAGCCATTCCACCATCGCCGGGTCGCGGTGAGAGAAGAAGGCGCTGGTTGCTGTGTCGAGCGCGGCAATCTGCAGCATATCTTCAGAGCTGAGTTCAAAATCGAGAATGTTGATGTTCTCTGTCATGCGTTCTTTACGCACCGATTTCGCCAGTGAAACGATGCCTCGCTGGAAGATCCACCGCAGCACAACCTGGCCGACGCTTTTGCCGTACTTCTGCCCAATTGCCGTCAACACGGGATGCTGGAACAGGCCATTTTTACCCTCAGCAAACGGTGCCCAGGCCTCCGGTTGAATGCCACGGCTTTGATTCCATGGAACCGCATGCAACTGCTGGTTGAAGGGGTTAACTTCAATCTGGTTTACCGCAGGGGCCACTTTGTTGAAGGCGATAAGGTCGGCCAGTCGGTCAGGATGAAAGTTGCTGACGCCAATGGCGCGAATTTTGCCTGCCTGTTGCAGTTCTTCCATAGCACGCCAGGCCCCATGGACATCGCCGTAAGGCTGGTGAATCAGGTACAGGTCAACGTAATCAAGTTGCAGTCGATTCAGGGAGCGTTCGAACTGTGCTTTCGCGCCTTCATAATTTGTATCCTGCAACCACAGTTTGGTGGTTACAAACAGTTCGTCACGGGCGATACCGCTTTGTTTCAGTGCGTTCCCGACCTGGGTTTCATTCTGATAAGACGCAGCGGTATCGATCAGGCGATATCCCGTGTTGATGGCATCAATAACGGCGCGCTCACATTCAGCGGCATTCGTCATTTGAAAGACACCAAAGCCCAGCAGGGGCATTTCAACACCGTTGTTCAGTTTTACAGTTTGCATAAGGTTATCCTTCAGCTTTTGTGTGGGAAAAGCATAACGCAAAGTGATTTATTCTATAAGATGGGGTAATTAGCTAGAGTTTATTATATTTGTTCATTAATTCTGGCAAGGCTGACGGTTTGCTTTATGTAGTAAAGCAAACCGCCATATTCAACATTTTTTTTCGGCAGGATTAGGCCACTATATTTGTTATAAAGATGATATTTGTATTGAGCCTTCAATAATGAAGGCTCAATACTGGCTCTTCCTATTGCAGGTCTTTTTCCTTCAGGAATTTACTCACCAAATCGGCAATCTGCACATTATTGAGGTCAGAGAACGGGAAGTGGGTATTCCCTTTGATTCCCACTTCAGGCAGATGCGTCACCGTCACATCTCCGCCATGCTTGTTCACCACATCACGCCACTCGCGAGCCATCGCCAGACGTACGCGCCAGCTGTCCTGCGCGGGCATGGCGACAGGTTTATCCGGTATGTTATCGCCGTAAATAATCAGAATCGGGATTTTGGTCAGTGCCATAAACTGCTCCATTGGCACAGGCTCGCCCTTCAGCGTATCGAACGCGCTTGGCATAGGGGCAGGAAGTTCTTTTTCCGGGAAGACAAAGCTGCTGCCAGGCTCAAAGGCGACAATGGCTTTGACCTTGTCGTTTTTCATCGCCGTGTACCAGCCTGGTCCGCCCCCCTGAGAGTGGGTGAAGAGGATAGCCGGGCCGGATTTGTTCACTACTGCAAACATCGCATCAGAGATAACATTAATGTCAAACGGCCCGGTATTCGGGGTCATCTGACGGAAATACTGGTTCAGCGCTTCTTTGTCGTGAGAGAACTGAACGTCTTTAAAATACTCTGGCCACACGCCAACGCGGAACTGGTTAAACCACAGCTGTTCATCCGGTTTAGGCGTAACCGTACCTTCTACCGTCGTGCGCCCGGCGCTGCCCCGGCGTGGCTGGTCGACAAGATAGGTTGAGAACCCGCGACGCAGGAAGATGTTCTGGAACCCTTCGCGACCATCCGGGGTGCTTTCCCAGGTACGGGAGAACTGACCTGCGCCGTGCAGCATGACGATAGGGTATTTATGCGGATTCTCGGGAATCTGGTAGAACACGGACGCATGATCGCCATGGTAGGTTTGACCAGCAGAGTCCAGCGGCTTTTTCGTGTCAAATGTTCCTGGTGCGGTGATGGTGGTGCCACCCGCAGAAAAGCTTCCCTGTTCCTGAATGACCAGCGGCTCGGCGTATACAGACTGAGCCACCAGACCACCCGCCATTACGCAGATGGCCAGCGTTTTTAAGATTATCTTCAAAATTACATCCTCTTTATGTTTGCCATTCAATCATATCTGAGTTGTCAGCATTAATTATTTAGCACCCCTGATTGCCCTTATTTGGCAGACTCATGAATGCGGACGATTAACTGCGTATTGTCTCTAACCAACTGGTAACCGTTTCAGTTGTTCTTCGCTCCTGGTCGCATTCAATAACCAGCGGTTTTTCCCGACGCGCAGTTGGGGCGAGACGGGTAAGGATGTCGTCGCTGTCTCCTTTACCGTAGCCACCGTGAGTAATGAAGGGGATGAGTAATTTGCCCGCAAAGTTGTGGTTACTGAGAAATGCTTGCACTACAGGCGGCACGCTGGTCCCCCAGATCGGAAAGCCTAAATACACGGTCTCGTAGCGTGCGATATCTGCAACGCTATTTTTCAATGCGGGTTTTACTCCCCGCTCACGCTCATTTTTCGCCTGTTCAACGGTCTGAAAATAGTCTTCCGGATAGGGCGTAGCCGGTTCAATTTCAAACAGATCGGTATTCAGGCTGCGGTGAATGACGCCCGCAATCACCCGTGTATTTCCGCTGCGGGAAAAGTACGCCACCAGAACACGCCTTTTACCCTGCACGTTTGCGGTTCCGGTCGCAGCTGAGGCAAAAGAAACGTTCGCCAGCGTCAGCCCGGCAAGTGCGGTGATTAACATTCTGCGGTTGGGATCATGCTCCATAATCCACTCCTAGTTGTTTACGATCGCCTGCTGCAGCGCCTTTTCAGCTCGCGTTGCTGCATCACTTTCGCCATGTTCACGCAGAACCTGTGCCAGCTGTCGCAGCTGCGACACCGTCAGGTCGACCCGCATGCTTGCTCGCGTATGCGACAGCAGTTGTGATTCGACGCCCGGCGTGGCCGCTAATGCGCCAACCGTTGCCAGCTCGCGGCTTTGCCAGTCGAGGTTATCACGGGCGAAAATGTCGCCGAAAAGGTGCGTTTGAAGGAACTGGTTAATCACCGGGGCAAAATCAAACAGTGGGCCCTGGACGGGCGCGCCTGAGATTTTTGTCTGGTTTGCGGTACCGACGCGGCGAAGCTCATCCCCGACAGGGGTCGGGGCAACCGGTTCTTTACCCTCAACGTCCTTGATACCACGTTGTTTACGTGCTTCGACGACCTTCATCAGTTCACTCAGCGCATTCAGGCTACGGGGGAAGCCCGTATAGGCATAAAGCTGGACGAGAATCTCTTTGGTTTCGTTTATCGTGAGCCCTGCGTCAAGACCCTGATTCAGGGCTGCATTCAGCTTATCCATCTGGCTGCTGGCCATCGATGCCGCAATCAACGGGATGGCCTGCTGTCGGGCTGACAGCGTATCTGAAACCGTTTGTTCGTGGTTCATTTCTGAGGCTCCTTTACTGACGGGCGCAGCATGTGCCGCGAGACCAAAATCAAAGGTCAGCAGTACCGCTGCCGCTAATGCCTTAATGGGCGTAGTATTGTTCATCTGTCACTTTCTCCATCCAGTTAACGCTTTTGCCATCCACCATCCCGGTTATCGCCAGATGCGTCATCGCGCTGCCGGGTGCCGCCCCGTGCCAGTGTTTGACGCCCGCCGGGCAAGAGACAACGTCACCGGCGCGGATAACCTGCACTGGCTGGCCTTCTTGTTGGGTGAGCCCAACACCAGAGGTCACAATCAGCCGCTGACCTGCCGGATGCGTATGCCAGGCGGAACGAGCGCCGGGTTCAAAGGTGACATAAGCCCCGGAAACAGGGATGTCGTTATCCGGTTTGAAGAGAGGATCAACCCTGACACGACCGGTAAAGTGCTCGGTTGGCCCGAACACTGCGTTCTGACTTCCTGCGGGGGCGATGTGGACAGCGGGATTTTGTTCCGCTGCCCAGGATGAAAATGTGAAGAAGGGCAGTAACAGCCCGAGGTAACGTAAATGTCCGATCATGCAAAGCGTCCTTATCAATGAAGAGGGAATTGCCTGCGATGATTTTATCGAGGGGGTAATGACGTCAGGCTGACGACCCCCTGACAATTCTGTCAGTTAACCCTGCCCCGCCTCAGTGCCGGATTGAGCATTGCCCGCCCCTTTATCCGCTTGTACTGCAAAGGTGAAGCCAAATGTATTGATGCCACCTTCACTACGGGAAAATACATCTCCCCGGTGCATAATGGCGACGGCACGCACGATCGACAGGCCCAGCCCATGATGGGTATCACTCCTGGCCCGGGAGGTGTCAACGCGATAGAACCGCTCGAAAAGCCGGTGTAAGTGCTCTGGCGCTATCGGCTCGCCCGGGTTTGAAACTTCAACACAGGCTTGATTATCGGTTTCGCTTAACCGCACCGTAACCGTGCTGTTGGATGGTGAGTGTCTTGCGCTATTTTCCAGTAAATTGGCCAGTGAACGGTGGAACAGTCGTCGGTCGATATGCGCGGTGACGTCGCCTCCTACATCCAGAGAAAGCTGTTTTTCAGCAAAAGAAGGTTCCACATACTCCGCTGTTTTCAGGGTTTCTTCCCGCAGGGACACCTGCGTAAGCTGGGAAGCATGCTCACCCGAGTGAGCATGAGACAGGAACAGCATGTCGTTAACTATCGAGGTCATGCGTTCAAGTTCTTCCAGATTGGAGCCCAGTAACTCTTCCAGTTCATCCTGCGAGCGTCGGCGTGATAGCCCTAACTGCGTCTGGCCAATCAGGTTAGTCAGCGGAGTCCGGAGTTCATGCGCAACATCGGAGTTAAAGCTTTCGAGCTGCCTCCAGGCGACCTCTTGCCGTTCCAGCACGCCATTAAAAGATGATGCTAACTGCTGTAATTCGTCAGGTAATGCTTCGGTATTCAGGCGCTGACCATGGTCCCCGGGAGCGAGATGCCGGGCCTGTTTACTGAGCGCCCCAACGGGACGAAGACCGATCCTTGAAACGACGTACCCCAGTAAGGCGACAATCACGACGCCTAATGCGGTAATGATCAGCAATGTCCGCGTGAACGCATCGAGTGTGCCCATGTACGGCGTGGAGTCGATAGCAACCACATAGCGCAGCTCAGGCCTTTCGCCGTTGGCGGGGATAGTTTTCACTAACAGAAACAGCGAGCATGCCCCTTCTGATGCACCTGGCACTTTATTGAAGCCTTCCTGTAGAGAAGACCACTGAACACCCACCGGGGGTGTTCCCCCCATGCTAAAACGTGGGTTATCGCTCACTATCCAGTAGCGAACGCGCTCACCTTCAGAATTGGTTAATACGGTGAATTTATTGGCCAGCGTCGACCAGCCGTCAGCCGAGGTTCGTGCGGTGATCCACGGACTCATTAATGATTCCCGGAACAACAGCTCGTTGTGCATCTGCTTTTGCAAAGAGTCATGCAAAGAACCTCTGAGCAGGATGCCGATAACGGAAACAATCAGTAGCGCTGATAAGGCAAACATCAGCGCCAGGTGAACGGAGATGGAACGCTTAGGCATGCTTATCTCCTTCATTTATTCGGACCGTACTTCGAGGACATACCCCATGCCACGAACGGTATGCAGCAGTTTGATATCGAACGGCGCATCCACTTTGGCTCGAAGTCGTTTAATGGCCACTTCAACCACGTTGGCATCGCTGTCAAAATTCATGTCCCATATCTGCTCCGCAATCATCATCTTTGACAGAATCTCCCCCTGATGTCGGGCCAGAAGGCTCAGCAGGGAAAACTCTTTTGCAGTCAGCTCCAGTCGCGTTCCGGCGCGAAATACGCGGCGAGCCAGTAAGTCGAGATGCAGATCGTGAATTTGCAGCTGGGTGATGTCTGCGCCATCCGTAGCGCGGCGACGCACCAGCGCCTGAATACGCGCTACCAGTTCAATAAGCGAAAAGGGCTTGGGCAGATAATCATCCGCGCCAAGACGAAGCCCTTTAACGCGCTCGTCGACCGATCCTCGTGCCGAGAGCATCAGCACCGGCGTCTGTTTGGTTGCCCGCACCCCCTCAAGTACCCGGTAGCCATCCATCCCCGGCAGCATGACATCCAGTATTATCGCGTCGTAGTCGAACTCCAGCGCGTAATGAAGACCTTCCGCGCCATCTGCAGAGACATCTACCGTAAACCCTGACTCACCCAGCGCACGGGAGAGATAGGTTGAAGTTTTTTCTTCATCTTCGACTAACAACAGTCGCATAACGGGACTTCCTCTTAACTTTTCAACGGTGCTTCAACATCGGAATAAACCTGCACGGCATCCGGCAGACGTTGACCCTGGATAGTGATCGCATCCAGTGAGCGGGTGAGCTCGGTCATCTCTGCGGAAGTCAGCGATACAGCGGTAGCCGCTGTGTTTTGCAGCATATGGTCTTTATTGGTGGTGCCAGGGATGGGAACAATCCAGGGTTTACGGGCCAGGAGCCATGCCAGTGCAACCTGCCCCGGCACGGCATTTTTTCTTATTGCCCAGGATTTCAGTAGTTCAACCAGCTGTAAGTTGTGCGGGAGGTTGTCGGGAGAGAAGCGCGTTTCTGTCGCCCGTATATCACCGGCAGCGAATCGTGTTTTTTCATCAATCCAGCCCGTTAAGAACTGCACGCCGAGTGGGCTCCATGGCACGAATCCAATTCCCAGCTCTTCACACAGCGGAAGTACCTGCTTTTCAGGGCCACGCCAGAGCATGGAGTATTCACTTTGTACGGCAGTAACGGGTAATGCCGCATGGGCGCGTCTCAGCGTGTTGATGCCCATTTCAGACAGCCCCCAGTGCAGGACTTTCCCTTGATCCATTAAATCTTTCACCACCCCGGCGACATCTTCGATCGGGATCTGTGGGTCAACCCGGTGCTGATACAGTAAATCGATACGATCGGTACGCAGGCGTTTGAGCATGTTTTCGACGACGAGTCTGATATGGTCCGGTCTGCTGTTAAGGCCCGGCAGGCGCTTGCCGGTCTGCTGATCAATGTTCCAGCCAAACTTGGTGGCAATAACAATTTTGTTCCGGAAAGGAGCGATACCCTCCCCGAGAATTTTCTCTACTTCCCAGGTGCCGTAGGCTTCAGCTGCGTCGAAAAACGTCACCCCTTCATCAAATGCCCGACGGATAACATTGACCATCTCGGGACGCCAGGGAACAGACGTGTCGTATTTACGACTCATGTTCTGCACGCCCAGACCGACGGCTGAGACTTCCAGCTTCCCGAGTTTACGCTTGCCCGGAGGAACATTGCGTTGGCCGGTTTGTCTGGATGAATTGACCTGAGAGGACTCGTTCGCCGCCGATACGTGCGGGATCAGCGAGGCGGCGGCAATACCCGCCCCGGCGACTAATAGCTTGCGTCGCGCTGGCATTGTTGGGTCATTCTGGCTTTTCATTGATCGCTCCTTTTCTCAGAAAATTGAACATGAATCACATTAAACGAGACCATTCTGCCTCCTGATTGCCAACATAAAGCTGACAGTTACCTGACAGCGTTGTCAGAAACACTCACCATCCCGGTCCGTTTCCTGACGAAAATGTTATTTCCCCGTCACGATGCTGACAGCCATCTTTGCCTACTCTGAGCCTGCAAATTTGATTCTGCGAGCCTGTATAACCAGGCCGACACTAATCGGGAGAGACCATGAAATTCACACTTATCAGTGCAATGCTACTCACGGCAATGGCCGGGGTGACCTCAGTCAATGCGGCTGATTACAAAAAAAATCCATTCACACTCGTCTATGACGGTGCCATCACCGAGAACGTCAAAGGCAAGGTCAACATTCATCCGGTGAAGTACGATCTGCATGGCATCCAGATTGCCGCGAATGTCTATACGCCTGCTAACTACGATCCCGCCAAAAAATACCCTGCCGTGGTGGTCGCCCATCCTAATGGCGGCGTAAAAGAACAGGTCGCCGGGTTGTATGCGCAGCGACTTGCTGAACATGGCTATATTACGATTACCGCCGACGCGGCTTATCAGGGCGCTAGCGGTGGTATGCCTCGCAGCGTGGATAAACCGGCTAACCGTATTGAAGACGTTCACGGCATGGCTGACTACATTAGCCAGTATCCGGGGGTTGATACTTCCCGCCTCGGTCTGCTTGGCATTTGCGGAGGCGGAGGATATTCACTTGTTGCGGCCGAAACTGACAAGCGGTTCAAATCGATAGCAACTATAAGCATGTTTAATTCAGGTCTTGTGCGCCGCAACGGCATGCAAGATTCACAGCTGGATACGGTCCAGCAGCGTCTTCAGCAAGCTTCTGACGCACACGCTCAGGAAGCAGCCGGAGGCGAAGTGCTTTACTCCGGTGATGCTAACCTGACTGATGAACAGATAGCTAAATTGCCTTTTGCCCTATATCGACAGGGCTACGAGTACTACTGGAAAACCCACGCACACCCGAACTCAACGTTTAAATACACCACAAGCAGCCTGTTAGACCTGATGAGCTTTGACGTAACGGACCATATCAATCTCATCAATAAACCCCTGCTGATGATTGCCGGTACAAAAGCGGATACGCTCTATATGACTAAAGATGCGTATGCGAAGGCTACCGGTACGAAGGATAAAGAACTTTTCCTGATCAATGGCGCTACTCATATCGAGACGTATTGGGTGCCTGAATACGTTGACCAGGCAATGCAAAAATTAGACGTTTTCTTCGAAAAGAATATTTAGTCAGCCTCCGATGACGCCCTGGCCGCGCAGGCTGGGGCATGCCATCAGCTATAGTCATTTTCGGCTGCATCTCACATTCTCTATTCATGCAATCTCATCAGACTAACGAAGTTGCGGTTCAGGATAATTACGCCACTCAAATAGGCGCTATGAATGAAATTCATAAGCGTGGTGGATATGTGGTGGTCATTTTTTTATCTGAACGGTCAATGCCATCAAAGCGCTGGCTGCTGTAAACAACGCAATTATCCAGCCCATCGTCCATGGCGTGCTATCACTGAACAGGGCGAGAAGCAGTGAAGAGATAATGCCACTTCCGTATTGTAATGCCCCCATTAGCGCCGATGCGGATCCTGCTACATTGGGCACTGCATCAAGTGCGCAAGCCGTGGATGTAGCAGCGATGATGCCATTCATCGAGAAGAACACGAACACAGCCCCGACAATCACGGTAATTCCACCTACGTCCAGGCCTGTTGCGATCGCCAGCACTATTGCGGCAATAGTGGCGATGAATACGGCATTCTTGAGCAACGCTTCCAGTGGATAGCGGTGAACCAGACGTCTGTTGACCATGCTCACCGCCATCAGCCCAACAATGTTTACTGCAAATAGCCAGCCGTAATGCTGCGGGTCAACACCGAAGTACGTGATATACACAAACGGAGAACCGGTGATAAAGGCGTAGGCAGCAACGTAGTAGAACGTCAGACATAACGTAAAACGCATGTATTTGGCGTTAGTTAGCAAGGCATAGTAGTTGTGAAAGGCTTTGGTTACGGAGGCTTGCGAGCGTTTTTCAGCAGGTAATGTCTCCGGCAACCAGAATAAAGACATCAGCATTAATGTTCCGATAATCGCCAGCAGCCAGAAAATGGCATGCCACGAGGTGACTTTAATCATCTGCCCGCCGATCAGGGGCCCGGCAATCGGCGCGATGGCCATGATGATCATCAGTGTCGAAAGCATTTGTGCTGCACGAGTGCGGCTAAACAGGTCACGGATCATCGCTCGTGCCACCATCGGCCCGGTACAGGCACCTAACGCCTGAAAAACACGCCAGAAGACTATTTGCACGATATCTTTTGATAACGCGCAGCCCACTGAGCCGATGATGAATAGACCTAAACCGATAAACAGCGGCAGACGACGCCCATAACGATCGCTAATCGGTCCCCATATCAGTTGCGCAAAGCAAAAGCCAATAAGGAACCCTGTGATTGTCAGCTCTGCATCACCCTGTAAATCTTTCGCCATGACCGGCATAGCTGGAAGATAGATGTCGGTTGATAAAGAGGTAACAGCCATTAGGGCGCTGAGAATGAGTAGAAACGATATACCGTTTTTTTTAGCTGTAGCTGACTGTATTTGTGCCTGTTGATTAAGCATGGGGCTCCGTTGGACATGAAGAGATAAGGGGGCATGTTAACGGGTTTGTTCATGCGGATAATCACAGGCGGGAGGATAGGGACTATGAATTACATTCATTAATATTGTGAATTGCGATGGTAGTGAAAGAATGTTTTGAACAGGCACTTATCTTAGTGCCTTATAGGGAGGTATCGTTTCCGTTTCAGGATCGATTTGTGTTTGCAGACAAGGGCATGAATCATCAGATCATAAAACAGCATGCCCCCTATCTAATGTAAGCAGAATTTCGCCATAAAGCCGTCGGTTAGTCTTAGCGTAGGATAATTTCCGTTTTCCAAGCGGAC
>NZ_MAYS01000129.1 GCF_001756855.1 Candidatus Erwinia dacicola
CCATCCGTCATCCATACCACCACATCAAAGGGCGACAGCAGGCTCAGAAGACGCTCCAGCATGGCCATAGTGAGTGCGTCCACCGAAGACGTGTGCCACGACCGTCCTCTGTATTCTGTCATACGCGTAAAATAGCCAGCGCTGGCGTGATTTAGCACCGATGTAGCCCCACTGTTCGTCCATTTCAGCGCAGACAATGACGTCCCAGCCCGGTTGTATGCCCGAGGTTGCTGACTGCGGCCTGAGTTTTTTAAGTGCCGTAAAATCGTGTTGAGGCCAATGCCCATAATGCGGGCGGTTGCCCGGCATCCGACGCCATTCATGGCCATATCAATGATTTTCTGGTGTGTACCAGGATGAGAGGCGGTGTAAGTGAACTGTAGCTGCCATGTATTACGGCAGTGAGAGCAGAGATAGCGCTGATGTCCGGCAGTACTTTTACCGTTACGCATCACGCCTTCAGTAGCTGAACAGGAGGAACAACTGATGGAAATGGAAGCCACTGGAGCACCTCAAAAGCACCATCATACGCTAAATCAGTAAGTTGGCAGCATTACCTGCTGCATCATTTCATCGCGTTACACTTGCTTTCTGAAACACGCGCCCAAATATCCAACCGGACGCTTGCAGCTTTAGCGCTTTACCATAAATAATTTCGCTATGGTTTTGCTGTTAAAACCCGTATCACCATCCATTTCTCAACTTGGCCCTGTGTGACCCAAAAGATTAGTTTGAATATTGAAACACGTGAGATAACTCTGAAACCCATCGACAATACCCGGTTGTTGAGCCTGTGTGGCCCATTTTATGACAATAGCAAGCTGCTCGAGCGCCGTCTGGGGATTGAGATTCATCGCCGTGAGAATGCCTTTAAGCTGGTTGGCTGTGCGCTGAGTGTCGACGCCGCTGCCGATATCCTGCGCCATCTGTATGTGGATACCGCCCCGATATGCGGTCACATCCCGGACATTGATCCGGAACAGATCCATCTGGCGGTGAAAGAGAACCGCATACTGGAGCAGACAGCCGACAGCGTGCCTGAGTTTGGCAAAGCGATTTATATAAAGATCAAACGTGGCGTGATCAAGCCGCGTACGCCAAATGAGGCGCAGTACATGGCCAACATCCTCGACCACGATGTGACCTTCGGCACCGGCCCTGCCGGTACGGGTAAAACCTATCTGGCCGTGGCGGTGGCAGTTGATGCGCTGGAGCGCCAAGAGATCCGACGCATTCTGCTGACCCGCCCAGCGGTTGAGGCAGGAGAAAAACTGGGCTTCCTGCAGGGTGATTGATCGGTTTTGAGCGCGTTGAAAGCTGATTGAGCGCAACGTCATCGAAGTCGCACCGCTGGCTGCTTAGCAGGCTTCACAGGAGAACAATATGAGTAATGTGATTCTTGACTTGCAGCTTGCCTGCGAGAACGAGCAGGGTTTGCCGCCAGAGTCGGACTTCCAGCGCTGGCTGGATGCGGTTCTGCCGCAGTTCCAGCCGGAAAGCGAAGTGACTATCTGTCTGGTCGATGAGGCGGAAAGCTGTGAGCTGAACCACACCTATCGTAGCAAGGACAAGCCGACCAACGTGCTCTCATTCCCGTTTGAAGCACCACCGGGTATTGAGCTGCCGCTGTTGGGCGATCTGATCATCTGCCGTCAGGTGGTTGAGCAGGAAGCTGCAGAGCAGGAAAAAGTGCTGGAGGTCCACTGGGCGCACATGGTGATCCACGGCAGTCTGCATCTGCTGGGTTATGATCACATCGAAGATGAAGAAGCTGAAGAGATGGAATCGTTGGAAACCGAGATAATGCTTGCTCTCGGGTATCCCGATCCGTACATTTCGGAGAAAGAATAAGTAGCACTACGCCTGCCCCTGAATAATTCGGGGCAGCCGATCTCACAACAGAGAGGCAAACTCAAAAACGCCATGAGCGATGACCATTCACAAAACAATGACAGTCCCCCGAGTAAAAAGGGATTTTTTTCACTCATTCTTAACCACCTTTTTCAAGGTGAGCCCAAAAACCGTGACGACCTGCTGGAACTGATCCGCGACTCCGAACAGAATGACCTGATCGACCCGGATACCAAGGACATGCTGGAAGGCGTGATGGATATTGCCGAACAGCGGGTACGCGACATAATGATCCCCCGCTCCCAGATGGTGACGCTGAAGCGTAACCAGACGTTGGAAGAGTGCCTTGGGGTAATTATTGAATCCGCGCATTCACGTTTCCCGGTAATCAGTGAAGACAAGGACCATGTTGACGGCATCCTGATGGCCAAGGATCTGCTGCCGTTTATGAGCAGTGAATCTGAGCCGTTCAGAATGGGAAAGGTGCTGCGTACTGCGGTGGTGGTGCCGGAAAGTAAGCGCGTTGACCGCATGCTGAAAGAATTCCGCTCACAGCGCTACCATATGGCGATTGTGATTGATGAATTCGGTGGCGTCTCCGGCTTGGTTACTATTGAGGATATCCTCGAGCTGATTGTCGGTGAAATTGAAGATGAGTATGACGATGAAGAAGATCGCGATATTCGTCAGCTAAGCCGCCGCACCTACACCATTCGTGCGCTGACGCCGATCGAAGATTTTAATGAAGTCTTCGAGACCAGCTTCAGTGACGAAGAGGTCGACACCATCGGTGGCCTAGTGATGCAGGGCTTCGGCCACTTGCCGGCACGCGGTGAAAGTATTGAGATTGATGGTTACCAGTTTAAAGTGGCGATGGCGGACAGCCGTCGTATTATTCAGGTCCACGTCCGTATCCCGGAAAATTCGCCGCAACCGACTCTGGAAGAATAACTACCGTATGGCAATTGCCTCAATCTACCAGCGCCAGCGGGTTCGCCTGCTTTTAGCGCTGATTACGGGTGCCACTGGCACCCTCTCTTTCTCCCCCTATGATTTCTGGCCTGCTGCTTTAGTTTCACTGTTTGGCCTGCAGGCATTAACCCTTAACCGCATCACCCGCCAAGCCAGCGCCATTGGTTTTGTCTGGGGCTTTGGCCTGTTTGGCAGCGGCATCAACTGGGTGTATGTCAGCATCGCCACCTTCGGCGGGATGCCGGGGCCGGTAAATGTCTTCCTTGTGCTGCTGCTGGCCGCGTATCTGTCGCTCTACACGCTGTTGTTCACCACTCTGCTTAACCGCCTGTGCCCGAAAGCCTCGCTGCTGCGCCTAGCGATTGTGGCTCCGGTGCTATGGCAGGTAAGCGAATTCCTGCGCGGCTGGGTGCTGACCGGCTTTCCGTGGCTGCAGTTTGGCTACAGCCAGATCAACGGCCCGCTGAAAGGGCTGGCACCGCTGCTGGGCGTAGAAAGTATCACCTTCCTGCTGATGGTGATTGTAGGCCTAGCGGTTTATGCCTTGGTGCAGCGCCGTCTGGTTCCTGCTATCGCTGCTGCCGTGCTGCTGCTGCCGTGGCCGCTGCGTCAGATTAGCTGGTTCCAGCCGCTGCCTGAACGGGCGGTGAACGTTGCAATGGTGCAGGGCAACATTGCGCAGTCCCTGAAGTGGGATCCGAATCAGCTGATCAATACGCTGAAAACTTACACGGCGCTCAGCCGCCCATACGTGGGTAAAGCTACGATCATCATCTGGCCAGAATCCGCCATTCCCGATCTGGAAACCAACCAGCAGCCGTTCCTGAAGTCAGTGGATGACCAGCTGCGCGCAAGTGGCAGCAGCCTAGTGACCGGTATCGTCGATTCACGCCTTGAGAGCAATCGCTACCACGATTACAATTCGATTATCGTGCTGGGCGGCCCGCAGCCTTACGACTACTTTAGCGACAACCGCTACCAGAAGAATCATCTGGTGCCGTTCGGGGAATTTGTCCCGCTGGAGTCGCTGCTACGACCGCTGGCACCACTCTTCGACCTGCCGATGTCCTCATTCAGCCGTGGCAGCTACGTCCAGCCGCTGTCGCAGGTGGCAGGCTATAACTTCACCGCCGCCATTTGCTACGAAATTGTGCTGGGGCAGCAGGTGCGTGATAACTTCCGTCCGGATACCAACTTCCTGTTGACAATTTCGAACGATGCGTGGTTTGGTCACTCTATCGGGCCATGGCAGCACCTGCAGATAGCGCGTATGCGTGCGCTGGAGCTCGGGCGCCCACTGCTGCGTAGCACTAACAATGGCGTGACGGCGGTGGTCGATGCCCGCGGTGACATCACCCACATCATTCCGCAGTTCAAAGCGGAAGTGTTAGCGGCAAAAGTGACCCCGACCACCGGCCTGACGCCGTATGCCCGCATCGGTAACTGGGGCATCTGGGCGATCTCGCTGCTGTTTGCTATTGCGGGTCTGTTCAGTTCACGTCGTTCGCGACGTAAGTAACACGCAGGGGCGACAGATGTTTCGGTCGCTCCTTGCCTGCCCTATTATGGGCTGACCGGAAAAAATGGGTCGAGTCCGTCAAG
>NZ_MAYS01000130.1 GCF_001756855.1 Candidatus Erwinia dacicola
CGTCATCCATACCACTACATCAAAGGGCGACAGCAGGCTCAGAAGACGCTCCAGCGTGGCCATAGTGCGTTCACCGAAGACGTGTGCCACGACCATCCTCCGTATCCTGTCATACGCGTAAAATAGCCAGCGCTGGCGTGATTTAGCACCGACGTAGCCCCACTGTTCGTCCATTTCAGCGCAGACAATGACGTCCCAGCCCGGTTGTATGCGCGAGGTTACTGACTGCGGCCTGAGTTTTTTAAGTGCCGTAAAATCGTGTTGAGGCCAACGCCCATAATGCGGGCGGTTGCCCGGTATCCGACGCCATTCATGGCCATATCAATGATTTTCTAGTGTGTACCAGGCTGAGAGGCGGTGTAAGTAAACTGTAACTGCCATGTTTTACGGCAGTGAGAGCAGAGATAGCGCTGATGTCCGGCAATACTTTTACCGTTACGCACCACGCCTTCAGTAGCTGAATAGGAGGGACAACTGATGGAAATGGAAGCCACTGGAGCATCTCAAAAGCACTATCATACACTAAATCAGTAAGTTGGCAGTATTACCGAATTTGTCAGGCTCTGCACCACAGCAAATCCTCTAATTTCCCCATCCGTCCAGCCCGATAATTCTGATTATAATTTAACAATGAGCGCTTTGTTGCAAAATTGCACTTAGGTGCATAGGGTCGCGCTGCGAATTGGTGATAATGTAACCAATTCGTTGCGTAATGATCTAATATCACAAAAACCATAAAAAAACTGCTTAAAACCCCTCGCCATGCGGCTTGTAATTGGTTAACCTCACTTTCAATCAGCCAATTTGGCTAAAATATTTCAGTAAGTTATATTTTAAATGTGTGCTAAATCACATATTTTAACGTTTTCAGAATTGTCTTATCTCACTGTACTAATTAATCTCGTTTCGCTCCGTCACGTTTCTAACGACTTGGTCGTTAAGGACTTCAAGGGATCACAAACATAATGGTTAAGTCTCAACCTATTCTGAGATATGTTTTGCAGGCGCTCCCCTCTGTTGCGTTAGCGGCGCTGTTGTCAGCATGTAGTTTGAACAGCGGACACAATGTACAAACTGATACTCATGCAGTTAAAAGCCAGAACGTTTTTTTATTTCAAGCGTCTCAGAATGAATTCGAACAGATGGTTCAGAATCTGGATATCAAATCCCGTCTGATGGACCAGTATGCGGACTGGAAAGGTGTGCGTTACCGCTTAGGCGGCACCAGCAAACGCGGCATTGATTGCTCCGCCTTTGTACAGAACACGTTCCGTGAGCAGTTTGGCTTAGATCTGCCCCGCTCGACCTACGAGCAGGAATATATCGGTAAAAGTATTCAGCGCACGAAACTGCGCCCGGGTGATTTAGTTCTGTTCCATGCAGGCTCTACGAGTCGTCATGTCGGTATTTATATCGGTAATGATAACTTTGTTCATGTCTCCACCAGCAGCGGTGTGATGATTTCTAACCTGAATGACTTATACTGGAAAAATCGCTACCGCGATGCACGTCGCGTACTGAGCCATACGCAAAGCTAACGGCACTGTTGCAAAGAT
>NZ_MAYS01000131.1 GCF_001756855.1 Candidatus Erwinia dacicola
CTTAGTTGGGCTGAGTCCATGCCGGTAAACTACATCGGAATCACAGCGGGGACAATGGACAGTTACGGTAGCAATAACAACACCTCAAATAATGGCAGAATATCACAAAATCCAACCATTCAGAGGCATTACCTCCAGATGCTTATATTGCGATGTTGTCGTGATCTTCGTTCGAAAATATTTCAGCTATTATTTATAATATCAAATAATGAAGAATAATTTAAATGCTGTATTCAGAGTGCAAGAGGGAAACAGAAATAAAACCATTAGAAATTTTTCTAATAGCAGTGCAAATGATCTTGTTGTTAGTTATACGCCATCGGAAGCGGTATAAGTCAGTTCTCAGAAAGAGGAAGCTTCTTTCAAAAATTTCCGAACTTAACAGTTGGACTGATAAAATACAATGATTAAAATGGTGAGTGTATTTTTGCTACTACTCTTATTGAAAATAACATTCTTCTTGAAGAAGAGCATTATGAAACGAAAGCATTTTATGACTTATATCATCAGTGATGGAATACAGAAAAACTATATAAATTGGATAAGTTAATCATTCATATTGAAGATTTTTATTCTCAGAGTAAAAAAGGCGTAAAAAATTCAGGCACATATATTATTACTTAACATCACAAATATATCGGGGCATGATATTTATCATAGCGATAATAATAATGTCTGTATGGGCAGCGAGGGGAATAAACCGAAATTGAATTTCAAAAACTGCTTATTTCTAGTCGTGAGACACTCACCTTTACTTGTTTATGGAATAAGTAAACATTTAAAATAATTCTGTTGTGCTCTTTCGGATGGGCTCACTGACCTGACTCAATGAGTGAGACCTTAGGAGGCATTACTCACGAAAATCTGGAACTCCTTTCATGCTCCGGCAAAAGCTTATACCGAATGCTATTGAACCGCTAGGTACGCAGGATGACCGCACTTATTGGCTTCCCGACTTTGCGTCTGATCCGCTATTCAATGAGGGCACTGCAACTCAACGGGCTGGCCCCCAGCGAATGGCTCTATATCAGCAGCGGAATTTAACGACTTCGCGCGTGGCAACCCATGCGCTTCAACCAAATGGAGAGCACCATGTTTAAACCACACGTAACCGTAGCCGCCGTGGTCCAAGCCGAAGGGCTGTTCCTAGTGGTGGTGGAACGGGTATGCGGACGAGCTAGGCTGAATCAGCCTGCCAAGCATCTAGGAAGCCGATGAAACGCTGCTGGTGGCTACCGCCGGAAGAGATTATCACCTTGCGCAAGCTGCGTTCGACGCTGGTGACAGAAAGCCTGCAGATTTACTAGAGCGCCCCACGCTACCCGCTGGAGATCCTCAGCGCCTTCCAGTAGCCGTTTAGCGAGAGTGCGCAGATCGCAGACGCATGATATAATGCGCCGCAATTCTATCAGAGTCCAGAGTCGCCTTTTTAACGACTTCTTAAAGCCGGGTAATTCATGTCAAACAACTCTAACAGCCAGAAGAAAGTGATCGTCGGTATGTCCGGTGGTGTTGACTCCTCTGTTTCCGCTTGGCTGCTGATGCAGCAGGCCTATCAGGTCGAAGGCCTGTTTATGAAAAACTGGGAGGAGGACGATGACGAAGAGTACTGTACAGCGGCGGAAGATTTAGCCGACGCGCTGGCAGTCTGTGACAAACTCGGGATTCACCTTCACACGGTCAACTTTGCTGCCGAATACTGGGATAACGTGTTCGAGCACTTCTTGGCGGAGTATAAAGCCGGTCACACTCCAAATCCGGATATTCTCTGCAACAAAGAGATCAAGTTTAAAGCCTTCCTCGAATTTGCCGCCGAAGATCTTGGTGCCGATTATATCGCCACTGGCCACTACGTGCGTCGCGCGGATGTGGACGGCAAAAACCTCCTGCTGCGCGGTCTTGACGGCAACAAAGACCAGAGTTACTTTCTCTACACCCTCGGCCATGAGCAGATTGCACAAAGCCTGTTTCCGGTGGGTGAATTAGAAAAACCCGAAGTGCGCCGCATTGCCGAGCAGCTGGAGCTGGTAACCGCGAAGAAGAAAGATTCAACCGGTATCTGCTTTATTGGCGAGCGCAAATTCACCGAGTTCCTCGGGCGCTATCTTCCCGCTCAGCCGGGGCTGATTGTTTCCGCAGATGGCGATACCGTAGGCCAGCATCAAGGGCTGATGTATCATACTCTCGGCCAGCGCAAAGGGCTGGGCATCGGTGGAACTAAAAACGGCAATGAAAACCCGTGGTACGTGGTTGATAAAGACGTCGCCGACAATACGCTAGTGGTGGCGCAGGGCCACGATCACCCGCGCCTGATGTCGGTGGGCCTGATTGCCCAACAGCTGTACTGGGTTGACCGCGAAGTGCTGAGCGCCCCGCTGCGCTGCATGGTGAAAACCCGCTATCGCCAAGAAGATATTCCCTGCACCGTGACCCCGATCGATGCAGAACGCATCGAAGTGCGTTTTGACCAGCCGGTTGCCTCAGTGACGCCGGGCCAGTCAGCGGTATTTTATCTCGATGAAGTCTGCCTTGGTGGCGGCACCATCGCACAGCGCCTGCCGCTGGTAAACACGTAATTCGGTCCGCATACAGGAGTAAACGTGGCGAAGAACTATTATGATATTACTCTGGCGCTGGCGGGCATCTGCCAGTCAGCTCACTTAGTGCAACAGCTGGCGCATCAGGGCCAGTGCCCGCCAGACGCGCTGAAAATCACGCTGAACAGCCTGCTGGACCTCAATCCGTCCTCCACGCTGGCGGTATACGGTGACTATGAAGCCCATTTGCAGTTTGGCCTAGAAACCTTGATCGCGGTGCTGAAAAGTAACAGCCGCCAGGGCTTGGGCACCGAGCTGACGCGTTATACCCTGAGCATGATGGTGTTGGAGCGTAAGCTTAACGCCAGTAAAACCGCGCTGAATGAACTTTCCAGCCGCATCGCCCGACTCGATCGTCAGCTGGCGCACTACGGTCTGGAGTCTGATACACTGCTGAGCGCAATGGCCTCAATTTATGTCGATGTGATCAGCCCGCTCGGCCCGCGCATTCAGGTCACCGGTTCTCCGGCGGTTCTGCAAAATGCCCAGGTGCAGAGTAAAGTTCGAGCCTCACTGCTGGCGGGTATCCGCGCGGCAGTGCTGTGGCAGCAGGTTGGCGGTAGCCGCCTGCAGCTGATGTTTTCCCGTAACCGCTTAGTCAATGAGGCGAAAGCGATTCTGGCCCTCCTCAACGGGACCCCAACCTGATTTTTTTAAACCGATCTGGAGCAGCAACAATGGAATTATCCTCTCTGACCGCCATCTCACCTGTTGATGGTCGTTATGGCGACAAAGTCAGCCCACTGCGTAGCATCTTCAGCGAATTTGGCCTGCTGAAATTCCGCGTAGAAGTTGAAGTTCGCTGGTTACAGAAACTGGCCAAAACCGCTGTGATCAAGGAAGTTCCTGCATTTGACGCTGACGCAAACGCTTTCCTTGATACCATTGTCAGCAATTTCAGCGAAGCTGACGCTGCGCGCATCAAAACCATCGAACGCACCACCAACCATGATGTGAAAGCGGTCGAATACTTCCTGAAAGAGAAAGTCGAAGCCGTCCCTGCCCTGCACGCGGTATCTGAATTTATTCACTTCGCCTGTACTTCTGAAGACATCAATAACCTGTCGCACGCGCTGATGCTGGAAACCGCTTGCCGTGAGGTGATTGTGCCTTACTGGAACAAAATCATCGTCGCAGTGAAAGACCTAGCGGTGCAGTACAGGGATATCCCGCTGCTGTCCCGTACCCACGGCCAGCCAGCCACCCCGTCCACGCTGGGCAAAGAGATGGCGAATGTGGCTTACCGCTTCGAACGCCAGCTGCGCCAGCTGAAACGCATTGAAATGCTGGGTAAAATTAACGGTGCTGTCGGTAACTATAACGCCCACATTGCGGCCTACCCGGAAGTGGACTGGCATCAGCTAAGCGAAGAGTTTGTCACTTCACTCGGCATTACTTGGAACCCGTACACCACTCAGATCGAGCCGCATGACTATATCGCCGAGCTGTTTGACTGCATGGCTCGCTTCAATACCATCCTGATCGACTTAGATCGCGACGTCTGGGGCTACATTGCGCTGAACCACTTCAAGCAGAAAACTATTGCGGGCGAAATCGGCTCTTCCACCATGCCGCACAAGGTTAACCCAATCGACTTCGAAAAGTCCGAAGGTAACCTTGGCCTAGCGAATGCGGTAATGCAGCACCTAGCAAACAAACTGCCAGTATCACGCTGGCAGCGTGACCTGACCGACTCCACCGTGCTGCGCAACCTCGGAGTGTGCGTGGGCTATGCGCTGATTGCCTACCAGGCAACACTGAAAGGCATCTCCAAGCTGGAAGTGAACCGCGACTGCCTGCTAGACGAGCTAGACCACAACTGGGAAGTGTTGGCTGAGCCAATACAGACCGTAATGCGTCGTTATGGCATCGAGAAGCCTTATGAAAAGCTGAAAGAGCTGACCCACGGCAAGCGTGTCGATGCCGAAGGCATGAAGGTGTTTATCGACGGTCTGGCTCTGCCTGACGAAGAGAAAACCCGCCTGAAAGCGATTACGCCAGCGAACTACATTGGCCGTGCTGTGCAGATGGTTGATGACCTGAACTAACCCCTCCCAAAGCGGGCTGGCGCTAGGCTGTGTCCCTTAATCACCTGAGCTATAGTAACTGCCTGTTTCCACAACACATTGAACTATGGCTCGTTACGATCTTTCCGATGAAGCATCGGCTCTCATCCAGCCCTTATTACCAACTG
>NZ_MAYS01000132.1 GCF_001756855.1 Candidatus Erwinia dacicola
CAGGCCCATTACCGGACCGGAAGACTGTAAGTGAATTTACACAACCTTGACGGACTTGACCGTGAGACCTAGGAGGCATTACCCACGAAAATCTATGCAGCCCAGAACGCGCCAGAATTCCTTTCCTCCCTGTTGGCTATGCCAGATGCCACTCGCTGTGGTCGCTACCTGCGTCGCCCGCCACGCTGGTTGCGGTAACGCCTTGGCAACCCCCACTCAGCCAGCGGGTGAATCGCCGGAAGTTTTATCACGGCACCGCACAGGCGGTAATGCTGGCGCGTTTAATACTGCTATGCTGTTTACTGCGGCGGCGGGAGAACGGGCTGATGCGCCCCGCCCTGCTGCTGAGCGTTCCGCTGCATTATCACCGGGCATGGCGGCGTGGTTATAATCAGTTAGAGGATATCGCCCGCACGCTGGCCCGTTGAACACCGTGCCAATATCTGCCGCATGCGCTAACGAGGGTGAAGGCTGGAAAATTACAGCATCGCCGGCGAAAAAATCTGCGCGGCGCATTTTGCTTGCAACGGAGGTGCGCGGTCTCCATATCGCCTTACTGGACGATGTGGTCACCACCGGCAGTACTGTGGCTGAAATCAGCTGCATTTTACTGGCCTAGGGCGCGGCCAGCGTACAGATATGGTGCCTGTGCCGAACCTTGTAGAGCGTCGGTGATGGGTGTATTATAATAAATGAAATTAGTCAACTATTGAGCAATCGCCATGATCCTGATTACCGACTCTGCACAAGAGCACTTCGCAAAATTGCTGTCAAGGCAGGAAGATGGCACCCAAATCCGCGTATTCGTGATTAATCCTGCTATGCTGACCGCCGAGTGCGGCGTCTCCTACTGCCCGCCCGATGCAGTAGAAGCGACGGATATCGAACTGAAGTTTGAGAAGCTGTCCGTCTTCGTTGACGCGCTTAGCGCCCCTTACTTAGAAGACGCAGAAATCGACTTCGTCACCGATAACCTAGGTTCACAGCTGACGCTGAAAGCGCCGAATGCCAAAATGCGTAAAGTGAACGACGACGCGCCGTTAGTTGAGCGCGTTGAGTACCTGCTGCAGACTCAGATTAACCCGCAGCTCGCCAACCACGGCGGTAAAGTCTCGCTGATGGAAATCACCGATGAAAGCTTCGCCATCCTGCAGTTTGGCGGCGGTTGTAACGGCTGTTCCATGGTTGACGTCACTCTGAAAGAAGGCATCGAAAAAGAGATGCTGGCCGCCTTCCCTGAGCTGAAGGGCGTGCGTGATCTCACCGGGCACCAGCGCGGCGAACACTCGTTCTACTGATTTCCCTCGTTATTTAGCGGGATGGGCACGCCCATCCCATACACTCCCTTCCCCCCCTTCATTTTGACCTTTTTCTAATCTCACCGCGCTTACCCCTGCTGCGATTGGGTGTGGATCTTTCAGCTTACACGTGCTTACTGAAATGAGTTTCCCTAACCTACGGGTCATCATGTTGAATAATACTGGCAGAAGAGTAGTTATTACCAGTATGGGTCTGATTGACTCATTGGGCAACAGCACGATCGGCAGCTGGCAGCGGCTGATCGCCGGGCAATTCGGCATTCGTCACCGCTTCACCTCTTTGTTCAGGCACTCCAGCGTGTTCGTCGAATGGATTTTTAGGTCGAGTCCGTCAAGGTGGTGTAAATTCAGATCCGGCCTTCCGGTCCGGTAATATATCTGTTAAGCGCTGAGTGGCAGCGCCTCGATTACATCGT
>NZ_MAYS01000133.1 GCF_001756855.1 Candidatus Erwinia dacicola
CTCTCCCAATGAGGTATTTTTAACGCACTTACTGGCGGCATAAGCCCCTCCATTTTGTTGCGTTTCCAGTGGGAAAAGTGATAAATAAGCTCACGATTACAGCAACTGTCAACTTTTCCTGACAGACTACTTCTGGACCTGCAAAGGATAGCGTATTATTCCGCAATCATTTTATAGGCTGCATTGGGCGAGGCATGCCTCGCCCCTACCAATAACTGCGTAGGGATCAGGCATGCCTGACCCGTTGAGCATTGATAACGCGCGAATTGTTATGATCACACTAAAGGTTAATACGCATGCGTCTTGAAGTCTTTTGCCAAGACCGAATCGGTCTGACCCGCGAACTGCTGGATCTGCTGGTCGAGCGCAGCATCGACCTGCGCGGTATCGAAATCGCCGCCATTGGCCGCATCTATCTAAATTTTTCCAGTGTCAGCTTCGATCAGTTCAGCCAGCTGATGGCTGAAATTCGCCGCATACCTAGCGTGACCGACGTGCGTACCGTCTCTTATCTGCCTTCTGAACGTGAACATCGCGCCCTGAGTATTCTGCTGGTGGCGCTGCCGGAGCCGGTTTTTTCCATCGATCTGAAAGGCAAAGTTGAGTTGTCAAACCCGGCGGCGCAGACACTATTCACACTGAATGAAGAAAAGATGCGTAACTACAGCGCCGGTTCGCTGATTAGCGGTTTCAACTTCCAGCGCTGGCTGGAGAGCGAGCGCATCAAGGCGCAGGCGCATCACGTGGTGCTGCAGGGGCGCGACTTCCTAATGGAGATTACGCCGATCCATGCTCAGGATGAAGAGGGGAGATCCTCGAATCCGGTTGGCGGCGTGGTGATGCTGAAATCCACCGCGCGCATGGGCCAGCAGCTACAGAAGTTGGCGGTTAACGATGACAGCAAATTTCAGGACATTGTCGCCGTCAGCAGCAAAATGCGTCAGGTTATTGATCAGGCGCGCAAGCTGGCGATGTTCGATGCGCCGCTGCTGATCGTCGGCGATACCGGGACCGGAAAGGATATGCTGGCACGCGCCTGCCACTTGCACAGCGCGCGCGGCAAAAAGCCGTTCCTCGCGCTGAATTGCGCTTCGTTGCCGGACGATGTGGCTGAAAGTGAACTGTTTGGTCACGCTGCCGGGGCTTACCCGAACGCGCTGCAAGGTAAAAAAGGCTTCTTCGAGCAGGCCAGCGGTGGCTCGGTGCTGCTGGATGAGACTGGTGAAATGTCGCCACGCATGCAAACCAAGCTGCTGCGCTTCCTCAATGACGGAACCTTCCGCCGCGTTGGGGAAGAGCATGAAGTGCATGTGGATGTACGGGTGATCTGTGCGACGCAAAAAAACCTGATGGAAATGGTGCAGCGCGGCGAATTCCGCGAGGATCTGTTCTATCGCCTCAACGTATTAACCCTTAATCTGCCGCCGTTGCGCGAGCGCCCGCAGGATATCCTGCCGCTGACCGAAATGTTTGTGGCGCGCTTTGCCGATGAGCTGGGGGTGGCAAGACCGAAACTCTCTGCCCAGCTCAATGCTTTCCTAACCCGCCACACTTGGCCTGGCAATGTGCGTCAGCTGAAGAACGCGCTCTATCGCGCATTAACTCAGCTGGAAGGTTACGAACTGTGCCCGCAGGATATCGTGCTGTCGGAATACGCGATGGAGCTGCCGCTAGGGGATGATGCGTTTGAAGGGTCGCTGGATGAGATCACCAGCCGCTTTGAACGTTCAGTGCTGACACGCTTATATCTCTCGTATCCAAGCACGCGCAAGCTGGCGAAACGCCTAGGGGTTTCACATACGGCGATTGCCAATAAGCTGCGAGAATATGGTCTGAGCCAGAAGAAAAACGAAGCGAAATAGGTGGTCATTGTCGAATAAACGGGCCGATCGAAAAAGAAGATCGGCTCCTACAACTTTATTTAAGCGATGCCAGGGCAGCATCGTAATCCGGCTCGGTGGTGATTTCGTTCACCAGCTGACTGTAAATAACGTTATCTTTTTCATCCAGCACCACAACTGCGCGCGCAGCCAAGCCTTTCAGCGAGCCATCGGCAATTGCCACGCCATAATCCTGCAGGAATTCGTTGCCGCGCAGCGTGGAGAGAGTCACCACATTGCTCAGGCCATCAGAGCCGCAGAATCGCGACTGGGCGAACGGCAGATCGGCTGAAATACATAACACCACGGCATTGTCGACTTCACCCGCCAGCTGGTTGAATTTACGCACCGAAGCGGCACATACGCCGGTATCAATGCTCGGGAAGATATTCAGAACTTTGCGCTTACCCGCGTAGTTTGACAGGGAAACTTCGGAAAGGTCTTTGGCCACTAGGGTGAACGGTTTTGCACTCTGGCCCGCCGCTGGTAGCTGGCCGTCAATGGAAACCGGATTGCCCTGAAAGTGTACGATCTGAGACATAATCTATCCTTTTAATGTTAATGATGTTTAACCTAGTCCAGTGTATGCCACACTTAAGGTGTGCGACAGTTTAAAATCCTTCGTGCTGTCTAATTATAATGAAATCAGGGAGCTGAGTATGAGAACAGTCAATGTCTATACAGAAAGCTGGCCGTTGCACAGCCTGTTTGTCATTGCCCGCGGCGCGCAATGCACTCGACAGCACGCTGTGGAACTTGTGGAAGTGCAGCGTACGCAGCGCAGTGCCGCAGTTGACGCTGATTGTCGACGCTAACGAATCTTGGCACGGCGAAGGGCTGGCCGCGCGCTGCCAGCTGCTGGTCGACCTCGGGGTGGCGATGCTGGAGCATTGATCGTAAAATCATCGCCGGCAAAGTGGTGGGAACCGGAGAGAAGCTCGCTTGGCACTTCACGCCGGACGTGGTGGTCGGGTTCAAGCCAAAAGCCAGCTTTATTCAGCAGCACAGTCAGGAAGAGCTGAATGCCCATGTTAAGGCGCTGCTGGCAGCGGCCAGCTATGGTCCGATGCATCCCCTTAACCTGACCCTGCTGTATAACTCTTCCGAAACGCACCAGAAGATTGCCATTGCCGTGGCTTCGATAAGGCCGCGCAAATAGACCTGCGCCCCCGTAATTTGGGTGATTTTCTCGTGCAGGGCCAATTCAGGGCCATTATCAGCGGTCAGAGTTTTAAACTCGCAGAAAGTATTGGCTCAATGTCTCTGAAAGCGGCAACCACGGTTTTCGCACGTTTATTAGGCAGCTTCCGAATGATGATGGTTTTTAGGGTTTTATCTACGAGCGTGAGCAGGAATGACTTCTGGTCTTTGCCAAAAATGGTGTCAATCTCGAAATAGCTAGGTTTCTGTTTGAGTTCGGCTTCAGTTAGGCGATGTTCAATGCCAACACGGTTGGGAATAGAAC
>NZ_MAYS01000134.1 GCF_001756855.1 Candidatus Erwinia dacicola
TCCACGCGGGCCGCATCAATCAGCGGGGAGATACGCCCCAGCTTCTCTTTTGCCAGGCTGGCAAGCAGCGTGGCTTTGTCTGAGTCTTCACTTTCAACGCCACCGGACGCCAGCAGACTCTGCTCCCATCCGTCAGACTGCCTGCCCGCTTCTTCCTCCAGCTTTTGACGGGTATCCAGCAGGTTTTGCACGGTGGCCTGTTTCGCTTTCAGCAGGCCGTATGCCTCATCAAATTCGAGGCGCACTGTCGCGGCGTTCTCTGCCAGTCTGGTAAGTTCGGGTGTCATTTTCATAGTCCTGATTCCTGATGTAATACAGTTACCACGGCACGCACTCTGCCTGCCGGTATGGCCTTTATGGTTCACCAGAATCAGAAAGGATGTCGCGCTGCTTTAGTTGTCAGTGGAAGGGGACACCAAAAACTGTATTACAGTACCAATAATTCTCCGAATAATGAGTTCAGATAAGTGGAGAGGATAAATATCAGTGTATAGCCCGATAAGAAATGGCAAATCAATTCTTCGTACAGTCAGAGTCCCCCACGAACTGGACGAACAAATCCGCAGACTGTGCGAACAGCATTCGCTCAGCTATTCAGGGTGTGTGATAAGACTGGCCCGGCAGGGCATGGAGCAGGCGTTAAACAGCAGTGCTGGCCGTTATCAGAGTCTGGATACCCTGATAAGTGACGTGCTGGCAGGTAATGCGAGGGAAGGATAACACCCCGCCCGTAACGGGCGGGGGAACGGCACACATTGACGCTTCAATCTCCCGCCGCAGGCGGAAGCGTCGCCGGTGCGTCACGACTACTGACCCGGCGTTCAAAGGCGTTCAGGGTGGTAAAGCTCTCACTGCATTCCAGATTCTGGCACTGATGATACTGGCGTATGGTATGATCGCTCAGGCGGCGACTGGTACGGGTGCGGGCCATAGCGCCGCAGAAGGGACAACGAAACATGATGATAGCTCCCCTGTGGGAGTTGAACTCGCCGATATTATGATTCAGGCAGGGCATGACAACAACATCCGGCCTGCAATAAAAATCTTTGCAGCAATCCATTCAAAATTATTCACCAGCCCACACGCCCCGTGCAGGGAGGTTCCTCCAGCCTGCGGGCAGTCCGTGGAAAAATAATTTCATCTTCATTCAACGCGTGTAAGCCACTGTGAGGGGCGCAGCCTCAATTACGAGGCCGGGCATGATTCGCGTTCTGAAATGCGCCCCACAATACGGACAATGATTCTGACTGCAAAATATTACTGGCTCACCGTCTCGCGCCCCGTCGCGTGGGCTGTTCCCCCGTCACCTGCGCGCGACATTCACCTCATTTTTCGTGCATCTGGCGATCCGGCCTCAGCAAGCGCCAGCGGCGGGCGGAAAGGGCATAAACACCATCAAAAAAATTGTGCAAATTTGTGCACTATTGTGCAGTGCCAGAAACCGGGAGAATCAGGCTAAAAAGCCACAAAATTGCACCCGTCGCGGAGGCTGTAATACAGGCTGAAATAAACACCTATGAGTGACGCAGAAGGCCACCACCCATAAAGAATTTTCATCCGTGGTTGTTAATAAAACATTAACAGGAAAAGAGCTTTTTTTCTCAAAAACCAGGGGAAGTCACGGAAGCGAGTTACAACGGTTACAGCCACAAAGAAAATCACTTAATCATATGATTTTAATCAATTAATTTTGTAACCCTTGAGAGGTTACAAAAAGTCCCATAAAAGTTACACCCAATAAAATCAGACAGTTAAGATTTAAAATTGTAACCTGAGATAAGGTTACAGAGTAACCCGATCGTAACCCGGTTGTAACTTTTTGGATTTAGATAAAATGATATATAATTCAATATAATAGTTCTTTATCTTTACTTTGTAACTTTTGTAACCCGTTTCCGATACCCCCCCTCAAATTCTGGAAAATCCACCATTCTTTAATTAAAGGATTCTTTTCTGTTAAAAGTTTGGTCATTTCGCCAGTTGTCCAGTGATAGCCCCACTCCGGCAAATATTGCCATTTATGGCGGTGCCGGCCATACATCGAGTACAGTCATTTTTAACCGTGCTGCAGGAAAGTCAGAAACGACAGTGCCAGCTGAGGGCAAATACAAAACAGCCTGAAAATGGGGCAATACTTCTACGCTGCGGAGGAAAGGGGTAAACCGGCCAATCGGCCGGTCATTCAGAGGCTGATACCGCCTGAGAAAGGATTAAGCAAGACGGCATGTTGCAGATAGTCAGGCGCTACATGCGCATAAACCATTGTCTGCTGGATACTGGCGTGGCCAAGAATTTGTTGTAAGGCGATAATATTGCCCCCGTTCATCATGAACCAGCTTGCGAACGTATGCCGGAGCACATGCGTGGCCTGCCCGCGTGGTAAATCGGGCTTAACCTCTCTGAGCCGTTCACAGAAGTTTTCATAATCAACCCGGAACAGCGGCCCGGTGTCACTGGTCTTGATCTCACTCTCCAGTTCTTCCGATATCGGCACTATTCTCCGTTTCCCGTTTTTGGTCTTGAGGAACGTCACGCGCCCGTGATTAACCTGCTCACCCCGTAGCGTGCTGCCTTCGCCCCAGCGTGCGCCTGTACTGAGGCACAACAGTGCTACGCGCCGATCGTCGCCGGTCAACGTTTCCAGCAATCTGCCGATCTCTGATTTGGTTAGATAGGTCATGGCTGGGGGTGTTTCTTTCAGTGGTTCAAGCCCCTTGCAGGGGTTTTCCTTACTGAACTCTTCCATTTTGATCAAAGTGCTGAACATGCCGGAAAGCCGGTATATATCGCGGTTGATCGTGGCTGCGCTTATCCCATCTTCAAGCCGCTGGCTACGGTGCTGTGCAATCGTGCGTTTGCTCAACCGATTAACAGCCGGATCCCCCAGCGCCCTGATCGTCTTATTCAGGTGCCGCTTTTCTGTTTCGCCGTTTTCCTGCGTCTGACCGTACGGCAGGCACCAGGTGTTTAACAACTCGCTTAAGGTTCGGCGATCAACACTCGCGCCCAGCCACTCTTTTTTTCGGCATTCGCCATGACATAGCGCTCAAAGAGCACAGCCTCCTGTTTCCTGTCAAATATCCTGCGAAAGCGCTTACCGCTGCGTCCTCTGGCATAGATATCGACTTCATAATGCCCGTCAGTCCGTTTTTTTATGGTCATATTACTGTCCCTCTGCTACTGAGCGCCCGGCACTTTGAAAATCCAGCATTTCACCTGCTCAGGCTCTTTCGGGCCAGCTTCGCCACGCCCCTGATTTGCCAGCTCGGAAACCTTACTCCTTACCGTCTTCTGGCCTGTACATGGCCGCATACGCCCGCTTTTCAGGTAATCCTGGATCTCTTTCGCCGGAGGGATATTGACACGCTGCATAGCAGCCACACGCATCAGGTGAGGGAAGTTAATGGCGATCTCGTCGCGATTATCTTTCCCAAAATGATTGACGCCAAAACGCTCCAGGCTATTAAGATAATCAAAGGCATCCCAGAACTCGCGGACAACGGGAATGTCGGCTTCCAGGGATTTAACCCGTTCCACGGCCATCACGGTAAGCTGTTCGCAGGTGCGATCGAGACGCTCTGCCGGGATATCCAGAACGCAGGCCAGCGCCCTCACACAACCAATCATCTGGACATGGTTTTTGGCGATACGGATATGACGAATATCAGGGTGCTGTTCCAGTCTGATTTTTTCGGCCTCAAAGACTTCCTGCACAACAGACAGTATCTCACCTTCCCGGCATACCGCCCGGATCATGAAGCCAGATGCCTGATCAACTGGCAGGCGCTCAAGGCGCTCAGCCGCCGCTCTGGTCAGTGAAGACTGGCACCGTTTATCCGTAAAAATATGAATAATGCGCTCCAGTACCGCTGGGGAGGCGTTAACAGTGGCGTTTTGCGCAATGACAATACTCCCCCTGAATGGTGGATCTCTGGTTTCGTTGTTATTGGCCTTAACACCCAGCACCCGCAAGCCTCGCCCGTTATATAGTGGTTTCAGTTCATCGAAATCAAATCCCCGCAGCTTCTTTGTGTCCTGAGCGCGATCGCCTTCAAGCAACACGACAGGCAGGTTTGCCACCTGAGCAAAATTGCGATAAATGCCAGCAACGGAACCTTTTGAGGGGTCAATACCTTCGTAACTGTCCCGGCCACAGAGCCGCCAGAGAAAATCAATAAGCGTTGATTTTCCTGTTCCCGGCTCACCGATAATTTCCAGAAAGGGAAAGCTGGCCTGCTGTTCACGTATCTGTTCAGCGAAGAATGTTCCCAGCCAGAATGCCAGCGCGATATAGCCATTTTCACCAAAGGCCGTCCAGATATCATCAACCCAGCCGAATGAAAGGGAATTTTCATCCGGGTTAATATTGATTACCGGAGAGCGGCTCAGAGTCTTGATATTCATCCCGCTGATCTCAAAGTAATCCTCACTGTTCAGCGAATAAACTTTGCCGTTATGTATCGCCTGCGTATTAAATATCCATGCCTTCCAGTCCCTGTTATATCCAATAAAATCCTGTGTTTTTACCTCTTTAATCCTTGGCAGATCCTTTTTAATCAGGCCGTCAAGCTGCTGGCTGGTTCCGGTATAAAGAGCGCCTTTTGCCACATGGAGAAGACATTTTTTAAATTCAGAGGCCGAAGAAATCTGCGCTGCGGTAAAGGAGTCTTTCACTGCGGGCGTATTTCCGGGGAAGGCAATACGGAAATAGTACCAGGACTCGTCAGTCACTTCTGAACGCATAAAATACAGCGGTGTCGGATTGCAGTTAGCAATCTCCTTAATTGCGCCAGACTCCTTGAGTGCAACACTCCGGGCCTCACGCTCATCATGAATATTACGTTCCCCCATAATGCGCTCTACCGCTCTCATATGGCGCTCAATATCCAGCTTAAACCAGTACACGCTGTTCCCGTATTCAAAGTGAAATTCAGGGCGTTCATTATGTTCAAACATGCGAAGCGCCTTATCCCTGGCGCTCTCGGCCAGAAGTAGATCACCGTAATAGCGATATACTTTCTGGTGGCGTTTTGTTAACTTGCCGGTCAGGTGATGATCGTTCCAGTCGGCTTTACTGCTGCCTTGCGCCGGAAGTGCGGCAACGGCTTTCCAGCCTTGTTCACGACTCCGGGCCACATGTCGGCGTATAGCAGACTCCCCTGCTTTACCGTTATCGAGCGCCCAGACGAGAAACGGCTTTTCTTTGCCCTGGTATAGTTCAGCAAGCGCTTTAAGCGCAGCTTCCGGGTAGTTACCAGCAGTCATAATAGAAACGGCCGGAGTATCATTCTGATAAAGGCTCACGGCATCAAAAATACCTTCCGTGATCCATAGCTGCTTTATATCAGTCAAATCAAGTGACGGGGGCATCCACCACATGCCAGCGTAGCCACCATGGAAATTAGCCTTACGGTCAAAGCGCTCCGGCCGGTCTATGATGCGCTCCCACCACGCCCCCGCACCCAGCGAAAAGCGAACAGTGGCACTTCCTGCGCCGCTTTTATGCCAGCTTTCCTGTGTGTACCACCCGCGCATTAATTCTGTATCAAGTCCTCTGGCTTCGCGTAAATATGCATCCGCTGCGGCGGCTGGGTTTTCCGGCGAACTCTCGTAGCGATCTGACCATGAGCAGAACAGATCCGAATAAATCTCTTTAACATGCAGGCTGGCCCCGCAATTATTTTCCCGGCCACATCTAATTACCCAGGGGTTTTCAATACTGGTAAACAATTCCTTGTTACTGCATTCTGGGCATACCCCATAGCGCAGATAGCCATTCTCTTCTTTGAAATGGTAATCACGGATAAGCCGTTGTATAATGTCCGGGCGAAAATCTTTTCTGTGCATATAAAATCCTTAAGCGCCGCTCGCTACGGCGCTTTTGTTTAATTGTTTATTTTTGTGACGCGCTTACATTCATAAAGCTGTGACATATCCCCATATCCTTCACCTCCTGTAAAACGTCCGAAACATCCTCGCTGATATAGCTTAAAATATCCGGTATCCATAAGAGTGGCATCGCGTTAGCTTCACACTGGCGAATATGTAAATGCATCTGGAATGCGACATTCTTCGCGCGATTCAGTTTGTGATAACTCTCAATGCTGAGGTGAGACGGATTAATATTCTGAACATTATTACTTGTTTTCATGGCGCAATCCTCTTTCGACGGATGAAGGCATCCCCCGAAAATTATTTCGGTTTAAACTGACTAAGATTAAATACGGTTTATCAGTGCAGCTTACTGCTATAAGCCGTGGTTATTTCCAGCACCTTTAACGCTTTAAAATGCGTTAATCCTTCCCAGCGTAACTGAGCCGTAGCCCGGATTATTGCATCATCGCGATTAAGCGCCTCAACCGTCACCTGTGCGCTGCGCGTATAACCTTTACGCGTCACCGCATAACCGGAAACCACAAACGTTTTATTACGGGTTACTTTACCACGGAAGATATCAGCCACGTTTCACCTTCCTTACCGTTACGGTGTACTCGTTATCATCGGCATATTCCCCATGACAGGTAATATCTTCAACTATCTTCCGGGTTTCCTTCATCGCCTTTCCGGCTGATTTATATCCCCGTGCGCTCTCATAAGTTAAAGTTTCGCCCGTAATAACGTTATTGCAGGTAATGAAAAGTTTATACATTTCCGGCCTCCGCAATTTTCACAATACATTCATGCGTTACGGTGCCGGTGGCATTCTTATGGATATACGCCATTTTCTGCGCGTCATTCAATGCAGCTTCGCGGGTTTTATAGCGGCCATTGTGAACCAGTTCTCGCCGGTCACCAGCTTCGTGATTAATCAGGGTGATAAGCAGTTTAAACATGAGCCACCTCACGAACAGGCAGACGGCCAGCAAAGGAGGCAACAAAATCACGCGCTATGGTGCGTCGTGCGCTCATGAAATCAGGGGCGGTGACTTCCTCGCGGTGGGGTCTAGCCAACACGTCAGAACGGCGTACAGCGAGAAAAAGCCAGACAAACTGAGGATGTGAGTGAACCGGTGTAGTAGCCATAATAGCAACCTCCGAGATATAGCAAACATTGCTATCGCCGGAGTTCCTATGCTCACTAATGGCGATAGCCCAGACGGGGGTAGGAATACCGGCTATCTCGGAAACCGGCCAGCCCGAAAGCTGCCCCGCCTGAGCTACCATTGACATGGTGGAGTGATGCGTTACCTGTTCATGCCCTGCGATAACGTGCCCGGAATGAACGCACCACGCCATAATCTGGCGCTCTGTGGCGTTGGTTGCGACGTAAAAAAAGACGCATGGCGCGTCTGTCGTCGCCGAGATATTACACGGGTTCCTACGCCCGGTTGCCAAGTGAGTGGCAACGTCTGGATTCTGCGATCCATCGGGCGCAGTTGTCAAACGGTATTTCCTATTATTTTTTGCGTAGGTCATAATGACCTCGGTTTAGTACTTAATCCATGTGGTTGCTGGCCCGTCTGTTCTCGCAGATGGGCTTTTTTATTGAGCGTTTGATGCTTTCATGCAGCAGAACCAGCGGCTAACCTCTTTTGTTTTTCTTTTGTTCGCTGATAAGGGTTGTTTACGTTATTGATTGCTGGCGGGTTTCTAACCCACCAAAGCACATCACTTAACAGCCAGGTACAAGAGTTTCGCCCTAAGTGCTGCCGCCCTGGAAAAGCCCCTTGCTGCTCTAGCTCCCAACGCCTGGAGCGTGAAAGAGTGGTCATTTCCTTGCATTTATCCTCCCTAATCCTCTGCTCGCACTCAAAGCCATACTCAGCAAGAATTGCTCGGCGTTGTTCGGGGGTTGGTGGGGTGAATTCGCGTTGTAACATGTGTCCTCCTACGTCCTAGAGATTTCGGAGGCTATTTTTCGTTGTTACCGCTGAGTGGGCAAGTAAGAGAGGGCTTATTACGCCGGAGCTTTAGCTTATTGAGTCTTATACTAACCTGTCGGTTTATCGAGAACCATTCCTTAACCCCAGCCACCTTGCAACCGTTTCACCATCAAATTTATGATTATGGAATTCTTGTGTTTGCCTCGCTTCGGCGGAAAGAATTTCAGCAAGTTTGCTGGGTTTATTTATGTATTCCGGATAATGTTTTACAATGAGTAGCCTAAGCACATTCCTTAAAGGAGAAGATATTCTTTCTTTAACGGTAAGGTTTTTACTTTGATTGAACCCTCCCCCGCTATAATTTACATTCTTCATCCACAAATGCATATTTGAAGATAAATACCTTGCGTACTTCTTATGCATTTCTACACCATCTTGCATTGACTTTCGAATCGCCAAGAAATCATTTTTAAAAATGAACAAATCATTCAATGAAAACTCAATATCTTCTTTTGTAAGAAGTGATAATGATAAGTTGCTTTCAGGCATTGTAACTATGTTGTAGTAATCCTCACCATTACATGAAAAAAATTTAGGATCTAGTTTAAAATTATTAAAAAACTCAACATCCAATGCAAAAAAGCCTGAACCTCTGACATAGGTCGCATTATCAATTTTCACTAAATTATTCTTGGCAAAAAAATCATTGTCGAAATCACTCGAACCAAAATAATCCGATTGCATTATATGACAGAAATCCTCACTAACAATTCTATCATTCATATAATTCAAATAAGAGAAAAACCTTGATAAGTGAAGATCTGATAAAATCAAATTATCCCCACCATTAGCGTAAATATACTTCAAACCTTTATGTATAACTGCGACTTTCTCATCAAAATAAATCTGATAGCCATCATCTGAGCTATCAGCATTATCTTCAGAAGAGTATTCAACATATCTCTTTTCAATATCATCCAATCGCGCTTGAAATTCGGGGCCTTTGAATATCACATCAAAATCAATACCGCATAAAGAGTCATCAATATCAACACCCAATAAAATACCAACAGCTTGATCTAATTTTATATTCAATCGAATGCAGCCTATCATAGCCCAATGTACTAAATCATCAAAAGTACACCCTAAAAGCTCTGACGCTCTCTCGATGGTATAATATTCTCTCAAAGGCAGTGACATAATTCCTCCTATTATTTGTTACCAGAGTTAAGTAAGGCAACGTTATCAAGATTGCCAGAAATAATTTCTAGCCTCTCATACCAAATATTTAATGCATTCAGCTTTTCAGGAAGATAAAGACTCTTATTGTATACAGCCATAACTCCGGGCAAAGCATGACCTAGCAATAGCTCTACAATATGTGGGGCCACACCTAAATTATTTAATCCAGTAGAAAACGTTCTACGTATATCGTGTAATGTCCACGGTTCATTATGATGAAATTCTTTATAAAGTCTCCGGCCTTTCAGAGATACCGACTGGCGGGTTCGTGCGCATCCCAATAAATACCCTGTTTTACCTGTCTCACGCTTCAACTCTGTAAGCCACGGACGAATACATTCAGGAATTGATCTGACTATTTTTTCACGGGTTTTACTGTGCTCTTTCGGCACAGTCCAAATCCATGATGAAAAATCCCACTCACTCCAGTTTGATAATCTGGCTTCCATTGTTCGGGCACTAAATAAAATAAGAATCTTTAATAAGCGCGGATAATAATCTCGCTGGCGGTTGTTATAAGTAAAACGCCATAAATCCGCCAGTTCGGAATCTGTAAGAACCCTGTCACGCCTGCCTGATGGCTCACCCACATCCTGAATCGTAAGAATAGCCAGCGCATCGCTGGATGCATAGCGACGAACTTTACAGAAGCGCAGCGCCTGTTTTGAAATCTGGAACATTCTCCCGGCCGTTTTGGGTTGTTTTTCATTAATTTCATCGAAACACCCAACCCAATGACGAGTTTCACACCGAGCCAGAGGGTAACGCCCAAGACGGGGATAAATTTGCTTACGGAGTTGTGCCCTTATGAGTTCTTCATCACTGCGTTTGCGCCGGGCGTAATTCACTAACCAATATTCCAGGGCATCTTGCACCGTTACCGGCTTCAATGTTTCTTCTGTGCTCAACTCAAGCTCAGTTTTTGGATCAAAACCTCCGGCAAGCCACTGACGGCATTGCTCTCGTTTATCTCTCCCCATTTTCAAAGACATATCGGGATAGCGACCTAATGTCATTCGCTCCAGACGGCTACCCCGCCCACCAAGCCTGTAAGAATAAACCCAGCTTAATTGACCAAGTTTAGAAGCCCTGACACTTAACCCCTCACCATCAGCAAGCATGATCGGCGATGGGCGTTCAACCCCCAGAAGGGATTTTAGCTTCTTATCGCTTAGTTTGTTCGTACCCGCCATAGACCTAAACCTAGTTTGATTGATACACCGATTGATATACAAGTTGGTGAACGAACCAGAAAACACAGGAACATAATAAACAAAGGGGGCGGATTGTACCCTACTACCCAATAGACCTTCCAAGCCAAAGCGTCCTTTTTTGCCAAAAAAAAGAGCTGCATCTCGCAGCTCTCTGTTAATTAAGGCGTCAACTATCACTGCCAATGAATGTCATCAATCAGGCAACCGGCCTCATATCTTTCCACCATATAGGCTTCATTCCACGACTCATAAACCGCCAGACAATTAAATTCTGGCTCATTCTTCGCCAGCGTTCTGCCGCCTCCTTTCAGGAAGTACAGGGAAAGATTTCGCAGGGACGTTACCAGTACCGCGTTGTCCGGGAAATGCGGCACAGGAACGGCGGGAAGTCCGCCCAGCATTGGGTTGTTCAGCAGGATCTGATTGACCAGCATTTCCTTGTTTGGCTGATTGGGTGCCACGGCATTCACAAGCGGATACTCTTTGTTGAAAAGGGTATTCATGCTGCATACCGACACCAGATCCATACGGTATTGCGGAGTAATGGCTGACTGCCAGCCATCCAGTACAAGGGCGTCAACGGTGCCGTAATCGCCGTGCGAGATGATCCGCCCGTCTTCGTTGCGTCCTGCAACTGAAAGCCCGCTGATAACCCTCTTCGGCGCTTCCTGGCGGTACTTTTCCAGCCAGCCCACGCCGCAATCCTGACGCTTCGGATACTTTTCGGGGCTGGACAGGTAGGCGTAGTGCGTACCGTTAAAACCGATTAACAGGCGATCGAGGTTGCGCTGTTGATCGACCGTCGCCTTAGCCAGTTCCGGGTAATTTTCAAGATGCGCCCACGCATCCAGTTCGTCATATGAAATGCAGGTGTCAAAGTTGACCTTCTGGCACTGGTAGCGGTGGGGTTTCAGTGCGGCCCCTGTCTGTGGATTCCGGCGCGTACTGCCATTGCTAACATAGGCCAGCGATCCACCTGAACCCACCA
The DNA here is from genome assembly GCF_001756855.1 of Candidatus Erwinia dacicola. Taxonomy (GTDB): domain Bacteria; phylum Pseudomonadota; class Gammaproteobacteria; order Enterobacterales; family Enterobacteriaceae; genus Erwinia; species Erwinia dacicola. The sequence goes on from NZ_MAYS01000134.1 coordinate 11,268, forward strand.
TCACGCTTTCCCCTTCGGCGTCTTTCACGGGGGTGACGTTAATCCGGGTCAGAAATTCCGCGCTGTAGTTCGCCGCCAGCGCCCCGGACTGCACCGGGGACGGGTTGGTACTACTGTGATTGATTGACACGAAGTCTGACGTAAGCTCGATGGAGCCGCTTTCTTTGTTGGTCAGGGCTTCAATGACGCGGGTTACAACCGTCGCCATTGCGCGGGGTTTCTCGCCGGCCAGCATGACCGGCTGCGGCATACCTGTTGTTTTGTTCATGCCTTTATCTCCCACCATATCAGCCCATTCCCTTGCAAGGTTCCCGGCCATCGGCAAGCGCACGCATTTTCTCCGGGTCATTACGTGCCATCGCCATCTGTGCGCCTGACGGAGAGCGGCGCATGATATTACGCATGTTTTCCGGGAATGACCCCGGCCAGAGATGAAGCGCATTTTCGCTGTCGTCGGCTACCGCTGCCAGATAGTCACGGGCGGGAGTGAGGTTATTCTCGCGGGTGATATCCCTGACCAGCGAGCCAAGCAGGTTATCGAAGTCATGGGCGGGGAGCGGGGAAAGCGCAAACAGACCGCGCACAATCACCAGCGAGTCGCGCAGGCTGTTCAGCAGGGCTTCACACTCCGGCTGAATGAGCGCGGTACTCAGTTCACGCCAGGCAAAATCATAGCGTCTGGCCTTATCAGCCGCGTCATAACGCAGCTTAAGCACT